>JALEMF010000042.1 GCA_022768005.1 Bacteroidales bacterium
GTCAAAGGCACTTTCAACTGGGTTGCCGTAGAAACAAACCCATATCCAAACCAAAAGCCTGCCGTTACTAAAGCCTACGACAACGATGGCGGTTTTGCATTCTATAACTCATGGAATTCTTTAAAAGGCAACTCTGCAAGACTTGCTTCAGTACCATTGAAATACGTTGCAGGTACATCACCGGTAGTAGAATTTTATGTATTCCGCTCCGCCGGTAACGATGCCATTAAAGTCCAAGTATCTTGTGACAATGCTGATTGGAAAGACGTTGAAGGTGCAGTAGTAACATTGAAAGGAGACAAGTCTGAATGGGAAAAAGTCACATTCCCTATTGCATCTGCTATCACAGCCGATTGCTCTACATTCCGTATTGCATTTGTAGCCGAATCTCAGTATGGGCAAAACACTGTGATGGATAAAGTAAGAGTATTCGTTCCGGCAGAAAAAGACCTTGAAGTATCTACTCTTATTGCGCCTACATCTGTTTACTCAGGCAATACTATTGACCTTTCATTCACAGTTGCCAACAATAGTGTTAACGCTGTAAGCGGAGCAGATTACTCATTGTCACTTGTGACAGACTATCCTATTGAACTCGCCACACCCGCAAGCGTAGATATTCCTGCTCTCGGCTCTGTAACAGTAAACGTAAAAGTGCCTGTTACCGCTATTGAAGCAAAGGCTGCAAATTCTTATTCATTTGCATTGAAAGCGAACCTTGAAGGAGATGAAAATGCTGATAACGACAAATCCGACGATGCTGTAGTAGAAGTTAAATTCGTAAATGAAGCATCTCCTACAAATCCTGAGGCAAAACTACTTGAAGATAACTCTATTGAAGTATCTTGGACAACAGCAGGTTCAGGTATCGAGCCTGTCAATGTAGGTACTTCATTTGAAGGCTTTGAAAATGGCTTCACCGGTCCATTTGACGGATTTACAAGCATTGACCTTGATGAAGCACAGGGCGATGGCTACTATATGGCAAGCGGAAGTGCATTTAACATCATCAACAATCAATCTACTCCGAAAGGCAAAGACGGTTCAAGCGTTATAGGTTTGACACTCGGCGCACACAAGCAGCAAAACGACTGGCTTATCTCTCCTATCCTCAACTGTCAGGAAGGTTCTACAATGACACTTTCATTCCTATACGCAATGAGAAAATTCTCTTCAAGTTCTTACTACTACTCAATGGAAATCCTTTACACCACTGAAAGTGAATACGATGCTGCAGACCCTGCAAGTGCATTTACCAACAAAGTAGCAAGCAAGACTTCAAGCACTTCATACGGTGATTTCATTATGTCAGAAACAATGAAATCCATTTCATTCGAAAACATTCCTGCTGAAGCAAAATACATTGCTATCCACTTTAACACTAAAATGTCTTTGTCAAATGCTTTATGGATTGACAACATCAGCATCAAAGAAGTTCAGACTAATCCTCTTCTCGGCTACAACGTTTACGAAGAAGGCGTAGAAAAAATCAACGATGAATTGATTGACGCCAAAACTACTAAATTCAACGTTCCTGCAACAAGAGAAGCCGGTCGTAAATTCTTTATCACTGCAGTTTACGGCAATGGTGAATCAATGCCGTCTGACTTGACAAACAACATCTCATCTGTAAAAGACATTGATAACGGCAACGTTTCAGTATTTAATACTGCTGACGGCTTGGCTGTAAAAGGCGTCAATGGTGAAAACGTAATGGTATTTGACCTTCAAGGTCGTTGCGTAGCATCAGTAACTGAAGATTCTACACTTCGCCTTGCATCAGGCATATACATCGTGAAAGCTGGTGCAACAGTACGCAAAGTTGTTGTTCGTAACAGTGCATTCTAACAGAAATACATAACCATTCAATAAAAGCCGTGTCAATAACTTTGGCACGGCTTTTTTTATGTCACTTGAAAATGTCAGAGACATTCAGGCTGTCAGAAACACCGTATAAGCGAAGCGCCATGCGGTGATAAACACAAATCCCCTGGAACTTCGCACCTCGGAGAGCGTGCTGTCTGTCCATGATACTGAAGAAGTTACACCATCATGGAAAGTCGGAGACTTTCGACTATGATTCTGATGAAGATGCCACCCGGTTAAAACATCTACGAGGCTCTCAGACGATAGTATGTCATCTAAAACTCACAGACCGCACACTCTCCGGAGCTCATTTCTTAGGTATATGGTTCAAAACTGTAGCATACAACCATATTGTTTCACCCTTCCATGCGTATTATTTATACTCCGCCCAGTGCTTTATTTCAATCTTATCAAGCGGCATTGATGTGAATGCCGTGATAAAAGCTGATGCAAGACGCGCATTCGTGATTAACGGCACGTTAAGGTCAATGGCTGCACGGCGAATTTTGTAGCCATTGCTAAGTTCCGTTGAACTCAGGTTCTTGGGAATATTTATCACAAGGTCTATCTGCTTATTGTGAAGCAATGACAGGGCTTGTGGCTGCATATCGCTTTCCGATGGCCAATAAACTCTCACGGCAGGTATTCCGTTTTCATTGAGAAACTTGTGTGTTCCGCCCGTAGCGTAAAGTGTAAATCCGTGGTTATGAAGGAGATGTGCAGCATCAAGAAGGTCTGCTTTCTGCTTTGGAGTACCTGTGCTGAGCAATACTGCCTTTTGAGGCACTTTATAGCCTACGGAGAGCATTGACTTGAGTATCGCTTCATTTGTATCATCTCCGATGCAACCGACCTCACCTGTTGATGACATATCTACACCAAGTACCGGGTCTGCCCCCTGGAGTCTTGAAAAACTGAACTGCGACGCTTTAATACCCACATAGTCAAGGTCAAAAGCACTCTTATTAGGTTTCTCTACCGGTATGCCCATCATCACTTTCGTAGCTATATCAATAAAGTTTATTTTAATAACCTTTGACACGAACGGGAAACTTCTTGATGCACGCAAGTTACATTCTATTACTTTAATATCATTATTCTTGGCAAGGAACTGAATATTAAACGGTCCTGAGATATTAAGCGCCTTGGCTATTTGAGAAGACACTTTTTTAATTCTACGCATTGTCTCCACATACAGTTTTTGCGGCGGAAAACATATCGTAGCATCACCGGAGTGTACACCGGCGAACTCTATATGCTCGGATATTGCATAAACTTTTATTTCACCGTTTTGTGCCACGGCGTCCATTTCTATCTCCTTGGCATTCTGAATAAATTCAGTGACTACCACAGGGTGCTGCTTGGATACGTTTGCTGCAAGACGTAAGAATCTGTCAAGTTCATCATTGTTTGAGCATACGTTCATTGCCGCACCGGAAAGCACGTAACTCGGACGAACAAGCACCGGGAAACCGACTTCATCTATGAATTGATTAATATCTTCAAATGACGTCAACTCTCGCCAACGCGGCTGGTCAATACCCAGCGTGTCAAGCATAGCGGAAAACTTATGTCTGTCCTCAGCATTATCAATACTTGTGGCTGAAGTACCGAGAATATTTATGCCCTGTTCATCAAGACGTGTAGCAAGGTTATTAGGTATTTGACCGCCTACGGAAAGTATCGTGCCGTGGGGCTGCTCCAAGTCAAGAATATCCATAACCCTTTCGAACGTAAGTTCATCGAAATACAATCGGTCACACATATCGTAGTCCGTTGACACCGTTTCAGGATTATAGTTAATCATCACCGAGCGCCAACCCTCTTTCTTAATGGTCATCAACGCATTGACGGAGCACCAGTCGAATTCCACTGAGCTTCCTATTCTGTACGCACCTGAGCCAAGCACCACTACGGAACGTTTATCATTCAGATAATCAACATCATTCTCCGTACCATTGTAAGTAAGGTACAGATAATTCGTCTGCGCCGGATATTCGGCTGCAAGTGTATCAATCTGTTTCACAACGGGAAGAATTCCATTAGCCTTCCTCAGTTTCCTGACTTCCAGGGAATCGGTATTGCTGTCCAAATTATCCTTCCTCACCTCACGTGCTATCTGAAAGTCACTGAAACCCTGTTCTTTAGCAAGTCGCAGCAGCGGCAACGGTATATCGTTTATTTCATTAAAATTCTGAAGTTCGGCAGCAGTATCAATTATGTGTTTCAGTTTGTACAAGAACCATTTATCAATGTTTGTAAGACTGTGTATTTCATCTACGGAATAGCCCTGAGTCATGGCTTGAGAAATGATAAAAATACGCTTATCCGTAGGGTCTGCAAGTGCTTGTTTTATATCTTCAACTTTAATTTCTCTGTTACCCGCAAACCCGTGCATACCCTGCCCTATCATACGCAGTCCCTTCTGGATAGCCTCTTCGAATGTTCTGCCGATAGCCATCACTTCACCTACGGACTTCATTGAAGAACCGATTTCACGACTTACACCATGAAATTTTCCCAAGTCCCATCTCGGTATTTTACACACTATATAGTCAAGTGCCGGCTCAAAAAATGCTGATGTACATTTTGTTACGGAATTTTTAAGTTCAAAAAGTCCATAACCGAGTCCTAACTTCGCTGCAACAAATGCAAGCGGATAGCCTGTAGCTTTGGAAGCGAGTGCAGATGAACGGCTAAGACGGGCATTAACCTCTATTACCCTGTATTCCATAGACTTAGGGTCGTATGCGTACTGAACATTACATTCACCCACAATCCCGATATGGCGGATTATCTTGATTGCCAACTGACGCAGATAGTGGTAATCCTCATTTGAAAGAGTCTGTGACGGAGCTACTACAATGCTCTCACCGGTGTGAATACCGAGAGGATCAAAATTCTCCATATTACAAACGGTGATACAGTTATCGTATTTATCTCGCACAACTTCGTACTCAACTTCTTTCCAACCTTTAAGCGACTTTTCAATCAGCACCTGAGGTGAGAACGAAAGGGCTTTTTCCGTCAGTGCAATCAGTTCTTCAGGTGTATCACAAAAGCCACTGCCAAGTCCGCCAAGAGCGTATGCCGCACGGACTATCACCGGATAGCCGAGTTGCTCTGCCGCTGTAAGCGCATCTGATATTGTATTAACTGCCTCACTCTTGATAGTCTTGACATTTATCTCATCAAGTTTGTTGATAAACAATTCTCTGTCCTCAGTATCCATAATTGCCTGAACAGGAGTACCGAGAACCTTAAGACTATACTTTTCAAGAACACCGGACTTATAAAGCGCCACTCCGCAGTTCAGAGCCGTCTGTCCGCCGAATGCGAGAAGAATACCGTCCGGACGTTCTTTTTCTATAACTTTTTCAACAAAGTACGGCGTCACCGGCAAAAAGTATATCTTGTCAGCGAATCCATCGGAAGTTTGCACCGTAGCAATATTCGGATTTATCAAGATAGTTTCAATTCCCTCTTCCTTCAATGCTTTCAGCGCCTGAGAGCCGGAGTAGTCGAATTCCCCTGCTTCTCCGATTTTAAGAGCGCCACTACCCAGCAGGAGTACTTTTTTTATCTTTTCGTCAATCATTATATAGTTGAAAAAGTTGTGATTATAACAATTTTATAAAGTCATCAAAAATAAATTCAGTGTCTTTCGGTCCTGATGATGCCTCAGGGTGAAATTGCGCTGAGAAAAACGGCTTTGTCTTATGTCGAATACCTTCATTTGTACCGTCATTCATATTTATGAACAGCGGCTCCCAATCCTCGGGCAACGTCGTATCATCAACTGCAAAACCATGATTCTGTGAAGTAATATAGCAAGTGTTCGTCCCTGCTTTAAGCACAGGCTGATTATGACTTCTATGTCCGTATTTAAGTTTATACGTCTTCGCTCCGGCTGCCTTTGAGAGCAACTGATTTCCCATACATATTCCACAAACAGGCTTATCCATCAACAGCGCTTTTCGGATATTAACCACCGTCTCTTCCGCCATATCCGGATTACCGGGCCCGTTTGAGATAAACAGTCCGTCATAGTCAATACTTGTGAAATCAAAATTCCACGGCACACGTATCACTTTAACTCCGCGACGTGTCAGACACCTTATGATATTATGTTTTGTACCACAATCTACGAGTACCACCGTCTTTTCGCCCTCGCCATAAGTTTCAACATCCTTACAACTCGTTTTGGCAACAAGGTTTTCAAGGTTAGGGTCATAAAAAGGTATATCTTCACAACCCTCCACTATAATTTTACCGAGCATAGAGCCTTTTTCTCTCAAATGCTTGGTAAGGGCACGAGTATCAATACCATACACCCCGGGGATTTTTTCTTCTTCAAGCCATTGAGATAGAGAACGATCTGCCTGCCAGTGACTGTGTTCCCATGAATAATCTTGAGCAATTATAGCCTTGGCATGAATACTCTCGCTTTCATAGAATTGACTGACATCATTTACGTTTCTCCTCGGAGGAACTCCGTAATTACCTAAAATGGGATAAGTGGTGACAAGAATCTGACCTTCGTAAGAAGGGTCCGTAAGGCTTTCCGGATAACCGGTCATAGCAGTATTAAAAACTACCTCCCCGGCTGCAGCGGAATCATAGCCGAATGATTTACCCTCAAAAGTTGTACCGTCTTCAAGAATGAGAACGGCGCTCTTTGTTTGACGCATGCTTATAATTTGTTTTTGGTTATCAGGGATAACTTCCTGAATTTTTGCACACAAAGGTAGCCTTTTTTATTAACTTTTTCAGTATGTTTTTAATCTTTTACCTATAAAAAATGTTATTATTAAAATAAAAATGTCTTTTTCGTAAAAATCTCGCAAAACACTTTGATTTACGGAATTAAATCACTACCTTTGCACTTACCTTTCGCAAAGGAAATATCGGGGATGACCGGTTTTGACAGCGTGTAGAGGTGGTATGTAAGCATGCAGAGCAATGATGGCTACGCTCTCTAATCTGGGACATCAAATTTTTTAAATGGCGAAAATTCTTACGCTCTTGCTGCCTAGTCGAAGTATAGTAAACTTGGCTTAATCTCCGCAACAGTTGCAGAGACAAGACATCGCCCGATTGTCGTAGTCCCGAGACTAATCGAACAGGCGGTGCAGGTAAATCGGGAATAGGATTCACTTCTCCTTGCGGTGTTTCCGAAATTTTAGAGGATAAGGGTGCTATTGGTTGTCTTTTGCCTGTGACACTTCGAAAAACAAGTAAAGAATAAGCATGTAGAAAGCATATTAGTTCCACGTTTGGACGAGGGTTCAAGTCCCTCCATCTCCACTGATTTGAATTATAACCTCGGACTGTCTGACAGTTTCGAGGTTTTTTATTACCTTTGCTCAAAATATGTATTAATTTTTTAATCCGTCTGTATCTGACACTATCTTAAATCAATGATTATCGTACCCAAGTATATATGCCTCAAGCCGGCTGTTATCCGCCATTTCTTAATAGTTCTGTCATCATTTATTTCTTTATCGGCAATCGCTGCAGAGGACAATGTTGAAAATATTATCAGTTCTTTTGAAAAAAGCAAAAATCAAGTTGAAGTCGCCAACAAGTTTTTTAAAGAATTGAAAAAAATTGAGTTTATTGATGAAGATATCGTCTTTTCACCAAAGGCATCAATAGATTCAGTAAGGCAGATGACGTATTATTGGACTGCGGAATGGTACAGCGACTGTCAAAACTATGAACTCGCAAAGCAATACGGGCTGAAAGCATTGCCTTTTTACAACGGTGACAGCGAAGCAAAAGCGGATTGCCTTAACCTCCTCGGTGTGGTATATGTCCGCTTAGGAGATTTTGCTTCCGGCATCGTATATACCAAGCAATGTCTTGTTCTTGACCTCAAAAGCGGAGATAACGACCGTATAGCTTCAAGCTACAGCACGCTCACCGGCACCTACATCGCTGCTGAAGACACTGACGCAGCCGAAAAATACGCCCTGCAAGGATTGAAGTACGCTGAAAATGCTGAAAACTCCCTCCAAAAAACAATTCTTTTGGGTATGGCTTCGGAAATCTATAGCAAAAAAGGACAGTACGAGAAAGCCGTAAAATACGCTGATGAGGCATACGTCATTGACTCACTTGCCGGAAGACAGAACCGTGCCGCTATCCGATTATCACAGAAAGCAAATGCTCTCGCAGGACTGAAAAAATATCACGAGGCTGAGGCTACATTTCGCAAAGCTATTCCAATTCTGAAGAAGACCGGCAACTATCACTCTATAGGCATTGATTACAATCAGATAGGATTTTTGCTACTCAAGCAAAATAAGAATAAGGAGGCTGCATCCTATTTCACCGAGGCTGATAAAATTTTTGAGAAAACGGGTGACTTGTACAATCAAGTTCACTCTCAACGCGGACTCTATGAAAGTTACTGGAATATTAATCCCGACTCGGCTCACATAGCATTACAAAAATTTAACGAACTGAAAGACTCTCTCTATCAACAATCGTCTGCCGAAGCCGTGGCTCGCTACAAGGTGGAACTCGATGTTGATAACCTTAAAAATGATATTGAACAGCACAATTCCGACCGCCGCAGAGACCTGTTAATCATAGCCGCATTAGTGACTCTTCTCGTCATTGGAAACATAGTATTCTATCGTATCCGTGCAAGACGCTATAAGAAAGAAGTGCTATCACTAATGGAGAAAATTGAGGCTATCAAAGCCTCTATGAAAAAGAATACAATCTCTGCCGACACCTCCATATCAGAAGAGACTGACGATGAATCTCCGGAAGAAATTTCTGAATTTGAAAAACGAGTTGTACAATACGTCAACGAAGGACTTCCTAAAGGAGAATACAGCGTCACTCACCTCGCTGCAAGATTTAATATGGGTGAACAGACTTTTCGCCGCCGATTCGTAGAAACTACCGGAAAATTACCCAAGGCTTTCATCACCGCTATTCAGATGGACCGTGCAGCAACTCTGCTTAAAGACAACAAAGAAATCACCATCGCAGAAGTGGCACACGAGTGTGGCTTTGACGAGTTAAGCGCATTCTCCCGCTCCTTCAAGCGGTTCTTCGGCTGCTCGCCTACGGATTACCGAGCAGATGAAGAATCTTAGTTCATTATTGTCCGGAACCCAGTATTTTCAAGCCTTTTGATAGTTTTTGACAAACGGTTGTAACTTTTTTACAAGTAATAAAATCACATTTTTCCTAACTTCGCAAGTTGTAAAAAGACTTAAAAACTTATCAATTCCGTATCCGCAAAAGTCATTTCAAGACGAATTGACTAAACGATAAAATACGGACTTTGATTGACTGAAAAGATTTCATGGAAACACTTGCGAAATTCTCCGAACTTCTGACTGTGCCGAACAAAAATACGTCGCTCGGCAGAATTATTGTACTATTTTTTCTGATAACATTTTTCTTCACTTCGTGCGAAAACAAATCTTATAACATCATTTCTGAAGAAGAAAAAAAGCAGACCGACAGTATCGTTTATGCAAACAAAAATGAAGAATCGCTGCGCAAACTCATATCACAATTTAAAGAAAGCGGCAATTCCTACGGAGAAATAATCTCGTACAAAGAACTCGGCAGAATACTTCGCGAAAAAAGCAGTTTTATCAAGTCCATTGATATTCATAAGAAAGGTCTTGACAAGGCTATTCAAGTAAAAGACACTATTCAGATTGTTCAAGCACTGAATAACATTGCTACAAATTACCGCCGTATGGGTGTGCTTGACGAAGCCGCCGTATTCCACTATCAAGCACTTGCTCTATGCAATGCTTACAGCGACAAGGAGAGTGAAGTAGCTCGGAAAAACAGAGTTGTATCGCTTAACGGTATCGGCAACATACACATGACTATGCAGAACTATGAAATTGCCGACAGCGTTTTGCGCCAAGCACTTGCCGGGGAACAGTCACTCGGCAGCGACCTCGGACAAGCCATAAACTATGCCAATCTGGGATACATTTTTGAAGCACGCACGCAAATGGATTCTGCATTATATTACTATCAGCAATCCATGAAACACAACCGCCTGGCAAAGTCTGACCTGGGCATTGCACTTTGCTACGACCACTTCGGACGACTCTTCGAAAAAGCAAACGAACTTGATAGCGCTATTATGGAATATCACCGCGCCTACGACATATCTTCTTCATCGAACGATGTGTGGCACTGGCTTGAATTCTGCCTGTCACTTACGCGAGTGTATATCGCAAAGGGAGGCCTCAACATCGCTGAGGAATACCTCCAAAAAGCCAAAGAAACCGCCACAGAAATAAATTCACTGGAACACATAGCGGAAGTGTATCGACTTGAGTACCTCCTGAGCCGCAAAAACGGAAATATAAGCAAAGCTCTTGACTGTTATATCCTCAGCAGACAGTTCTCTGACAGTATTTCTAACGAGAAAAAACTCGTTCAAATGCAAAACACCCGTATAAACTACGAACGCGAACTTAAAAAGAATGAAATAGGTAAAATCCAAAAAGATTTTCAGACGGAACGTGCTCAAAGACGTATTTTCGTAATAGGACTTCTAACCTTTATAGGTATCGCCTGCATAGTAATAGTATTGCTCGTTTACATCAACCGACTACGCGCACAAAAAAACAAGATTATCCGTAAGGCTGACAAAATGCGCTCCACATTCTTCACTAACATCACTCACGAGTTCCGCACTCCGCTAACTGTAATTCAAGCCGCTGCACAAGAACTTAAAGACAATTCCGAAGAAGGCACCGCTGTTAATCAAAATGCTTCGGACATTCTGACCCACGAAAAGAGACTTCTCAACCTTATAAATCAGATTCTGGACATTGCCAAGATGGACGCTACAGTAGCAAAGTCATCACAATGGAAACACGGTGACATTGTTGAATTTATCACGGTGTTGTGTGAGAGTCTCAGAAGTTATGCTGCTGAAAAGAAAATCAGCATTATCTTTTCTCCTCAGGAAAAACCTGTAAATATGGACTTTATCCCGGATTACGTACAGAAAATAATATGCAACCTCGTTTCGAACGCAGTTAAATTTTCCGATACGGACAGCAAAGTATATGTTGCAACACGAGTAAATAATGGCAATGTTCAGATTTTCGTCAGCGATACGGGTATCGGTATCAGTCCTGAGCAAAAAGAAGATATTTTCACCCCATTTTATCAAGTATCTGAGAACGCCTCAAACGTTGGCTCAGGTATAGGACTGTCTGTTGTAAAGATAGCAGTTGAAAAAATGGGTGGAAAAATTGACGTTCACTCCGCCATTGGCGAAGGCTCTATGTTTATCGTCACATTGCCGGTAGAAAGACATAAATCCGATGCGGAAGAATTCGATATTGCAGATTATTTTAAGATAAACACTGTACAGAAAGCCGACATCGCCGCTAAGTCCAAACCGGAAGAAAGCGATAACGAAATATCTGACAACGACGATACGCCTATAGTACTCATCATTGAAGACACTCCGGAAGTGGCTCGATATATGATGCGACAACTTAATCCCAAGTATCACTACATATTTGCTGAAAACGGATACGAGGGACTTGAAAAAGCCAATCAAACAGTACCGGACATAATCATCACTGACGTTATGATGCCATATATGGACGGATTTGAACTCTGCAAAAAAGTCCGCGAATCCGAACTGCTGAACCACATACCGGTAATTATGGTTACAGCAAAAGTATCGCACGAGGACCGCATGCTCGGACTGAAAGCAGGTGCTGACGCTTATATTGAAAAGCCTTTCCATGCTGATGAACTTAATATCCGAGTGGAAAAACTGCTTGAGCAACGCAGAGTTCTGCAAAATAAATTCTCAAAAGCATTCCGTGACGACATTGACAATGTAGAAAAAGAAACGGAGACAGTAGTAATTACAGACACTGACAAAATGTTCCTCACTAAAGTTTCAGATGCCGTAAAAGCACAAATATCTGATGGTAAGATCGACTACAACGCTCTTGCCTTCACGCTTTGTCTCTCACGCGCACAACTTAACCGCAAAATCAAAGCCATAACAGGAGAAACAACAACCGACTTAATACTTAAGATAAAAATTTCACTCGCCAAGCAGCTACTTGACAATACGGACAAGTCCATCAATGAAATCGCAATGGAATGTGGTATGGATTCCGACAGCTATTTCTGCACCCTCTTCAAGAAAGCCACAGGACAAACTCCACTACAATATCGCAACAGAAAATAAAGTCCCTTGCCCTTTAATTTTTGTTACCATCACAACCATAAAGCCCCTTGTTGCCATTTGTAGCCCTTTTTGCCCTTTCCCTATTTCTTCCTTTGGAAACATAAGTCAAAGAAAAAAAATCCCTTCTCGGCTCTCCAAGAAGGGATTTCATATTTCCGATTTTCAGTTTAACTGGAACAATTATTTTAACATAACTTTTTTGCCACCTGCTATATATAATCCTGCCGGCAATGAATTTATATCTTCCTTAGTAGCATTGTGCTTCACAAGTATTCCTTGCAGATTATATACGTCAACTGTATCAGAGCTTTCAGCAGTTACAGATTCAACTCCTGACAGATTATCAAAGTACAAGAAGATATATACATAATTTTCATCTCGCCACGTCACTGAACTACTCGGATCAGTCACTTCTACAGATGATACCGGTATTTCACTGCCTTTATATATTACTTTCATATCATCAGCGAATTTATATCCGTTTTTAGGAAATCCTCTGAAATAGAGACCGTATAATTTACTTGCAGTGAACGGACCTTGTATTGATTTCCATTCAGAATCCGGGTCTTTTTCTTTCCATAAACATGCACCCAAATTGCAGTTATCACCAAGAGTAGCATCATACTTAGCAGAATTTCCCTCTACCGGCTCAACAACATTTGTAACCGTTAATTCATTTATAACTTCTTTTGAGATAGCAACCTCCGGGAGCTCTGCATATGTACATGAATATCCATCACCGAACGACACAGACGAGTCACCACTATTCCACTTTTGACCATCAACCGTTAACGTCCAACCGTCACCGATTACGTAATTGTATCCTTCTTCACCATCAATACGAATTTGACACCGAAATGAATACACTCCTTCCTCAAATACAGATGCATTGTAACGTTCCCATTTTCCATCATCGCCTTTCTTTACCCAATGACTCATAACAATAGCAATGTACGCTACAGAACCGTCACTCATTGTAAAAGATGGCATGCATACCGGACTTCCCACATGGAGGATTTCTGAAATATTTGACGTTGCCACAATATCAGTAACCTTCTGACGTTCACTTTGATTAATATAAGTCTTGCCTACGGAAATAGTTTTTTCCTTGTATTCTGATGCATTATCTGTAACCCTTACCACTAATTCATCATTTACACCCGTCACCTCAGGTGTACCGCTGACAGTTCCGTCTGCCGAAACTTGTATCCAGTCCGGACCGGAAGTTTTACTGAAAGTGTAAGGAAGTTCACCGCCTACCACGGCATCTACCACTGAATAAGATTTAATCGCCTTACCAACAAAATTTGCAGGTATATCAAAGGCTGATAAATCAGTGAATTCAAGCGGAATCGCAATTCTATCCACAACAATATCCGGTGAATATGCCCAACCATAAGAATATGTGGGGTATACTCCAATATCTTCGGTTTCCCATTTTTGACCATCAACAGTCAATGTACAGCCCTCTCCGAGTTTATGAGTAATTCCGGCAGCATCATCTACACGTACTTGAACTTCAACCCGGTAAGTTCCTTCCGTGAAAGTTGACGCATTATACCTTGTCCAAGTTCCGTCTTCGTTTTTCTTATTCCAATGGGTCATTGAATATGGAATATTCGCCATTGAGCCTTCACTCATAGTGAATGTAGGAACCTTGACAGTTTTTGCATAGCCTATAATTTCCGAAATGTCTGAAGTGGCTACAACTTCAAGAACTTCTTCGCGAGTATCCTCCTGAGCGGAAGCACCGAGAGACAATAGTCCCAAAAGTGCAAAACAGATTTTCTTTTTCATAATCATTGATTGATAATCATTTACGAGTTATTATTGAATTAATTTTTAGTCCGAATTATATATCATTTGCATATAAGCAACAATTATTTGTCGCAAAATTATCGTGAAAACATGGATTGCGATTTCAATAAAATAATATTTTATTTTAATCAGAGAACTTGTTACTCAACAATGTCACTATATTAAAACTAATTGTTCCTTAATTGAAATGCAAAATATACACTAATGCCTAATTTTGCTATCAAAATTAACAAAGTCAAAAAAACTGCAACAAACTAATTTGTCAATACACAATATCTCAAAACTTTTATGACACCCGACGAAAACAATACACCACCGTCTTCTCATCAAAATATTTCGCCTGAGGAAGTACAGGATTTGATAGATAGACGTATGGCTTTCCTTATTGACAAAGAAAAGGAAGAAGCGGCAAAAAGCAAACCCGGTACTTCATCGGATTCGCACGATTGTTTCTTACGTAATGAAGTTGAGAAAATTAAGAAATGGTTCGCAAAGAAACGTAAAAAGTAATTTGTACTTTTCCCTTTATCGCATTGGTCGTTTTAAGATAATTAATGAGAACATCACGGAGTAGTCCTGACAAATCATCTTGTCAGGGCTATTTATTTTGTACTAATACTTCATTTATGCCACGTTACCACAATTTTCCTTAAATCAAAAAAAATGACTGTTTACCTTTTGGATTTAATGGTATTTTAAGATATAAAAAACAACGTTAATCTATTATGTATAAACAGTCAGTAGAATATAGCCCCAATCCGTTCGGCTGCATAAAACACGGCGTAAAAGAGCGCAGTTCTTTTACCCCCCCCGAATATATTTAACACATTAGTTATCAGCGATTTACACATACTACGCCGGGCTATTTTATAGAATTGGCGGTTAAAAATAAAAAAAATTGATGGTACAAAGTTATGACGACATAGTAAGTGTGTGGTACACACGCTTGCGACCCGAATTTCTCCGCCGTTTGACGGCGCGCTATCCGAAATTGACACTTTGCGATGCAGAAAATATTTATCAAGACACATTTATCGCAGTGCATGAAAACCTAATGAGCGGTCATATTAAAGAAGATACATTATGGAGCAATTATATAATGAGCATCGGTATGAATTTAGCAAGCAAGACTTGGCGAAAAAAAAGCAAAACCAATATCCCGGGAGATAATGAGGAAACGAGCGAAGTGCTTGTAGGCATAAATGCGGTAAGAAAAGTAGAGCAATTCCTTAAGTCACTCCCCTCAAGCGATGATGAAATGCCGCTTTATAAAAATGAAGATGCACTTTCACTGCTCGGCAATGAACTTATACACACGCCGGAACCATGCGGCTCAATTATCCGACTTTTCTATTACGAAAACATGAAAATGGACGATATAGCAAAAGAAATTGGATACAAAAATGCCGCTACAGCCAAAGCAAAAAAGAGTCAATGTATGTCAGACTTGATTTTGCGCGTGACACGTGCTTTACGAAAAGCCGGATTTGATGTAACACCTAAAAAACGCAATTATAATGGAAAAAATTGATATTTACGACAAGTTTATCCACAACATACTCTCAAGCAAAGAGAGAGAAGAATTTATTGCGCGTCTTGAAAACGATAAAGAATTTAAAACAGACTTCAACCTTTACCTTTTCACAGTCAATGGTATTTGCCGGGAAGTGTACGAAGACAATCTTGACTTCGGACTCGCACTGAAAAGTTTTTCTAAAGAACAATTAAAAGATCTGATAGGATAAGTATCATCAGACAAGTCTGACTCGTCTGATTTAATATACAGACAAAAAAAGGAGAAAAATCCAACAGGAAATTTCTCCTTAATTCTCGTGCGCATGAAGGGACTCGAACCCCCACGTCCTGAGACATTAGATCCTAAGTCTAACGCGGCTACCATTACGCCACATGCGCAAAAGGACACTACAAAGGTAAAAAGAATTTTTGAATTACCAAAGTTTTTATAAAAAATAGTTTCAAACCCGGCAAAAATAGCCTGATGATTATACCATTCAGGCACCGCACAAGCACATAATATGCCATACGGTGACAGGATAGCCACCCACCCACATTCGCACCTCGGGGAGGTGCGGTCTATCCCTGATACTGAAGAAGTTCCATCATCAAAGAGCCTCGGCGAGGCTCGGCTGTCAGAAACACCGTATAAGCACGAAGTGCGCCATGCGGTGACAGGACATCACCCTCCCCACTCGCACGTCGGAGACCGTGCTGTCTGTTTATGATACTGAAGAAGTTACACCATCGGGGTACGTAGATAACGAAATAGCCGTGTAAAGTAATGAACAATTCTCACATAACCGTACGGATTATTAGGGAAAAATAATTATCTTTGCATAAGATAGGTCATGGCTTTGTATTGTATCTACTTTTACCTTGACCTCTTTGTAAAAAAACAAAACAGGTGGTACACTTATTTTTATGGAATCTTTTAAGGTAAATATCCTTGGTTGCGGCTCTGCGACACCGTCATTGCGACATTTGCAATCTTGTCAAGTAGTGGATTTTCGCGATTCATTGATGATGATTGATTGCGGAGAAGGAAGTCAGTTGGAATTAAGGCGACGTAAACTAAAATTCACAAGACTTACACACATTTTCATCAGTCATATCCATGGTGACCATTGTTTGGGGCTTCCCGGGCTTCTTTCCACACTGTCGCTTCACGGACGTGAAGGCGGTGTGAAAGTGTATATGCTTAAAGATGGCATTAAACTTCTCAAGCCGGTTGTAGAATATTTATGCCAAAGATGCTCGTACGACCTTGAGTTTATCGAGATTCCGCCAAAAGGTGGCGTTCTCTTGGATACTAACGCATTGACTGTGGAAGCATTTCCACTGTACCACAGAGTGCCGTGCGTAGGATTTATATTCCGTGAAAAGGAAAAGTTGCGCCACATAAACGGTGAAATGGTAAAATTTTACGACGTACCCGTGCGACTGATCCCGGACATAAAAGCAGGTGCTGACTTAGTGCTGCCTGACGGTAGAATTATAGACAATTCTATCCTTACCACTCCAGCTACACCTTCAAGCAGTTACGCCTATTGCTCCGACACAATGTTTGACACCAGAGTGGCAGAGGCTGTAAAGGGAGTGGACACTATTTATCACGAAGCCACTTATCTGTCGGACCTCGCTCAAAGTGCGCACGAAAGAGGACACTCAACGGCTGCCGAAGCCGCACAGATAGCCAAGCTGGCAGGTGCAAAACGATTGATTATAGGACATTACTCCAAGAGATACATAGATTTCACTCCACTGCTTGAAGAGGCACGTGCAATATTTCCTAACACCATTGCAGCTGATGAAGGACTCGTAGTGGATTTACATACGGCATTATGACTGAAGACGAAAGATACATGAAGTACGCCCTTGCTGAAGCTGAAGCGGCAATGGCTGAAGACGAAATTCCAATAGGCGCTGTCGTTGTGAGCAACGGCAGAGTGATAGGCAGAGGACATAACCTTACGGAGCGACTCGGAGACGTAACGGCTCATGCGGAAATGCAGGCTATTACTGCAGCTGCCGACACTATCGGAGGAAAATACCTGACGGACTGCACTCTGTACGTCACAGTTGAGCCTTGCCTGATGTGTGCCGGTGCCATAGGTTGGAGTCAGATAAGCCGTATTGTGTACGGCGCCGATGATGAAAAGCGAGGTTATCATATTTACACTCCTTTCAAACAGCCTTTTCACCCTAAAGCAACTGTGACGGCGGGAGTATTGCACAATGAATGTGCCGAACTTATCAAAAATTTTTTCGCAGCTAAAAGAAAATGACAGATATTGTAGAAAAGTTATCATACCCAAAAAGAAGTAAAGTACTTATTGATTTAATAAAAAAGCGGATTGTCGTCCTTGACGGTGCTATGGGCACTATGATTCAGCAATTCGGACTTGAGGAATCCGACTTCCACGTGCATTGCGAATGTCATAAAAAGCATGCCGAATCACGTCAGATGAAAGGCTGTAACGACATTCTTGTCCTATCTCGTCCCAATGTGATAGAAAAGTTACACCGAATGTATCTTGACGCCGGAGCGGATATCATCACCACTGACACATTTAATGCTAATGCTTTTTCACTTGCGGACTACAATATGTCTGATGCCGTCACAGAAATAAACCTTGCTGCTGCAAGGCTTTCAAGGAAGGTGGCTGAGGAATACGAAAAGGAAGAAGGCAGGACGTGCTTTGTCGCCGGCAGTGTCGGACCTACAAGCAAGTCGCTGACTATGGCAGCGAACTTGGGTGACTCTGTCACTTTCGATGATTTTGTATCTGCTTACTACGACCAATGTCACGCACTGATAAGCGGAGGCGTTGATATTCTTGCTTTTGAAACTTTTTACGATGCCCTGAATGCCAAGGCTGCCATTTTTGCCGCAAGACGTGCTATGGTGGACCTTCAAGTACGGATTCCCGTAATGATTTCCGCCACGCTTAACCAAAACGGACAGACTCTGTCCGGAATGACTCTTGAAGCATTTATGGTGACGGTAAGCCATGCTAACCCTATCGCAATAGGAATAAACTGCGGTTTCGGTGCAGAGGCACTTGCGGAACATCTTTCGGAAATTGACAATTACACCGGTGGCGTGGTATTCTACCCTAATGCCGGATTGCCCAATGAACTGGGTGAGTACGAGCAGACTCCGGAGAAAATGGTGGAAGAAATTATCTCCACAGGCGCTATACACCGCGTAAACATCATCGGAGGTTGCTGCGGCACTACTCCGGCACATATTTCCGCTATCGCAAAGGCTGTAAAATCCGTATCTCCGAGGAAAATAAGCGAGCCTGCCGCTTCACTACAAGTTGCCGGACTCAAAGCACTGGATTTTGCTACCCGGAACTTTGTAAATGTAGGGGAACGCTGCAATGTAGCCGGTAGCCGCAAGTTCCTGAGACTGATAAAAGAAAAAAATTACGATGAAGCTATCTCCGTGGCTGAAAATCAGATAGCTAAGGGTGCAGATATCATCGACATCAATATGGACGACGGACTCCTTGATGCTAAAGAATGTATGTCGCAATTCCTTATTAAGATTGCCACAGAGCCTAAAATCGCCACTGTACCCGTAATGGTGGATTCATCGGATTTTAACGTGATCAGCGAAGCACTGAAACTGATTCAGGGCAAGCCTGTTGTTAACTCCATTTCGTTGAAGGAAGGTGAAGATGCATTCATCTCTCGAGCAAGGCATATTTATGAAATGGGTGCGGCAATGGTGGTGATGGCTTTTGACGAAACCGGGCAAGCCACTACTGCAGAAAGACGAATAGAAGTATGCAGCCGTGCTTACAGGCTGCTGACGGACGCAGGCATTCCGCCTTGTGACATTATTTTTGACCCTAATATTCTCGCTGTTGCTACGGGACTTGAAGAACATAACAATTATGCCGTCGACTTTATTTCGGCTGCTAAATGGATTTCGGAAAATCTCCCTCACGTAAACATTTCCGGCGGACTAAGCAACCTGTCATTCTCTTTCCGCGGAAATGACTACGTAAGAAATGTTATGCACTCCATTTTCATTGACAAAGCACGGAAGGCGGGCATGAAAATGGCTATTGTAAACCCTGCAGGCTTGATAAGGCTTGACACTATTCCATGTGAGTTATCTGATGCCGTAATTGATGTGCTGGACAATAAATCCTCTGATGCTACTGACCGACTCGTGGAAATAGCGCCGAACTATATGGCGGCAAAAAAAGCGGCGACTGCAAAGACGGAAGCGGCTTCTACGCCGGACAAGCATTTATCCGAACTGCTTATCAACGGCAAAACTACGGGTATTGAAGAAGATATTTCAGCACTACTCAGCTCCGGACTCACCGCTATCGCTATCATAGAAAAAATACTGATGGGAGCAATGAATATTGTGGGAGAACGCTTCGGCAAGGGCGAAATATTTTTACCACAAGTGGTGAAAAGTGCTTCGGTAATGAAAAAGGCTGTGGAAATTCTCACTCCGGAAATTGAAAAAAACAATTCAGGACGCAGAGGAATTCAAAACACTTACAAGATAGTTCTCGCTACTGTCAAGGGCGATGTACATGACATCGGGAAAAATATTGTTGCAGTAGTAATGAGATGTAACGGTTTCAGCGTGACAGATTTAGGAGTTATGACTCCGGCTGAAAAAATTGTAGATTCTGCCATTGAGATCGGCGCTGATGCCGTAGGACTTAGCGGACTCATCACACCTTCGCTTGCGGAAATGGTAAGTGTGGCGCAACTTATGGAAAAGAGAGGACTGAAAATTCCGCTATTCATCGGTGGAGCAACCACTTCGGATTTGCACACCGCTCTCAAAATAGCAACCGCCTATTCCGCCGCTGTCGTACACACCGGTGATGCCGCACAACTCGCTGCGGAAGCAAAAAAATATTTAGATACACTTACCGCCCAATCAGCTTTCACTGACAACTATTTAAGACAAGAAAAATTGCGCTCAGAGTACGTTATGAACGAAGTTAAAGCTATGCCGCTCATCGAGGCAAGAGCTATGCGCAAGGTTTTGTCATTCAAGTCGGAAAAATTCGTTCCTTTTTCCGTGACGTACGGAATAAGAGTAAAAGATATTCGCAGCAGAATAAACTGGCGACAGTACCTGGCAGGCTGGAAACTTAATCCCGCAGAAATCTCAAAAAGCGAAAACGAAAGGTCTGAAGTAGTAAAAGACCTGTTATCCAACGCAAACGATTTGCTGGACATAATGGTAAAAGATGACGTCAAACTAACGGCTAAAATTGAAGTTCTTGACGCCTGCGCTGCGGAAGACGATATTGAATTAACATACGGTGAGGAAACGATCGTACTGCCTGTGCTTAGACAGACGAGCGTATTATCCTGTATGCCCACACTTTCACTGTCAGACTTCGTCCCTCAGAAAGACACGGGCAGCACTACTCCGGTATGCCTGTTTGCCGTGACTGTCGGTGCTGCCGTTTACAGCAAATATGTACACGATTCGGCAACATACGATGGTATTCTTGCTGATTTACTTCTAAGCCGACTCGCGGAAGCGGCTACTGATTATGTTCATAAAGAAATTATCAGTCAGCATTTTGAATCCATTGGTATCCGTCCTGCTGTAGGTTATCCTTCCCTACCGGACCAATCTATAGTACTACTCCTTGACAAGGTATTAAAATACGAGGATATGGACGTAAAACTCACAGAAAATGGAGCTATCTTCCCTTCGGCTACAATCACAGGACTGATTTTTCCGCATAGTGATGCACAATATTTCTCACTCGGCGAACTATCGGAAGAACAGAGAAATGATTACGCTCATCGCCGCGGATTTACCTCCGAGCAGGCTGACAAATTTTTACCCTCAATGAAAAAATATATTTAACAATACAGTCCTATGAACAAAATTCTCATTGCATTAATGGCTGCACTAAGCCCGATGGCATTAGCGGCTAAAAACATAGATATCGTAGTAAAAACCGACACGTTTTCTCTGCCGGGAGTACTGACAGTGCCCGATAAGGTTGTAGGAAAAGTACCTTGCGTGGTATTCGTTCACGGTTCCGGACCTAATGACAGAGACGAAACCATAGGGCCGAACAAAGTATTTAAGGACATTGCCGATTCTCTTTCCATAAACGGCATTGCATCGCTTCGATACGACAAAAGGACACTTGTCTATGGCGAAAAATATCTGCCTCAAGGTGCTGAAGCAAATTACTATTACGAGACTGTTGCAGACGCCGTTTCTGCTGTAGAAACAGCTTGCAATTTACCTGAAATAGATTCAAACAGTGTGTACGTATTAGGGCATAGCCTCGGTGCTATGTTAGCACCTGAAATTGCACAAAAATCAGGCAAAACATCAGGACTGATAATGCTCGCACCACCGGCACAAAAAATTCTTGACTTAATGCTCGCTCAGTGCAACTACCTCAAAAATGTTTACTCCAAACTTGGCGCAACGCAAGCAGTGGAAATTATGAATCAAATGGCAGTGGCTGCTGAAAATGGTAAAAAAATCGGTAATGCCGACTACGACGAGAAAATCGGCTTACCTCAAGGACTAACTGAAAGTTACATCAAATACGACAACGAATACAATCCGGTACAAGTAGCGGAATCGCTATCTATACCCATATTTATGGCATTCGGTTTTCGCGATTATCAAGTGCCGTTCAGCAACTACAACATTTGGCTGAAAGCAATGTCAAAGCACAAAAATGCCAATGTGAAAATTTACTTCAACGTCAACCACATTATGCGAGAAGGAGTCGGCGAACCTTCACCACTTGAATACAACGAAAAAAGAGCAATGTCGCCACAAGTGATGAAAGACATCATCACATTCATCAAGAAATAATGTCACCACATTCGCAAAACATTTTGCCTTAATGCCCTTGCTGCCTTTTTAACCCTTCCGCAATCTTCATCATTTTCGTCTTTGAAGTCCTTTTAGCCTTAAAGCCACAAAAAATAAAGGCTGTATCACAAAAGATACAGCCTTTATCGTATAGCGAATAATCAATGATTATACACCCTGGAGTTTGAAGTTAATAGGTAATGTGTACCATACGTTAACAGGTTGACCGTTCATACGACCCGGGATAAAGTTAGGAAGAGATTTTACAACTCTTACAGCTTCCTTATCAAGGTCTTGGTCACGGCTACGGATAACCTTAACCTCACCAACGCTACCATTCTTGGTAACGACGAATTGAACTACTACTTTACCTTGAATATTGTTCTCAGCTGCCATAGTCGGGTAGCGGAGGTGTTCTTGGATATATTTCATAAGTTCTGCATCACCGCCCGGGAATTTAGGCATTTGTTCTACAGATACGAATACCTGTTCAGGTTCCGGTTTCTTTTCCTCAACGATAACTTCGTCTTTGTATTCACGAACTACGTTAATATCATCAGTACCCTTGTCGAAGTTAGTACTACCAATAGCAGTTTGAGATTCCTTAATTTCATCTTGAGACTTAATTTCTTCAACAACTTCGTTATCGTCAGCAATAGCGATTTCAGTTGCCTTCATTGTATTAAGTACCTCTTCAGGAAGAACTTCAGGTTTCTGTTCTTCAACACGTTGTTGAACTTCTTCTTCTTCAGGTTGTTCCTGTTCTTCAGCAAGAGCAGCCATAGCCTGTTGTTCGGCAAGAAGTTGGAGTTCCTTTTCCTTCTGTTCCATACGGTAGTCATTGTACTTTCCGTAAGCGAAAGAAAGGATAAGGATAACGATAACACCGATAACGGTGATTAACATAGCCTTATTGTGGCGTTTGTCTGATTGAGCACGAAGCACGTATGCACCGAACTCTTTATTTTTACCCTCAAATACGAGGTCGCGCCATTCTTTTGATGAAAGATCTACATCTTGTGCCATTTACTTTTAATTTTAAAGGTTAATAATATAGTCATTCATCACGTTAATGTTTAGGATGTTTTGCGATGTAGTCAAGAATCAATGCAGAGTCAACTTGATTGATGTTATCGATTTGATAACGAGAAATCTGGTTAATTTGCATTTCGTCAAGAGCAGTAATCACGCTTTCCCAAGAAGCCTCGGGAGTAGCCTTGATAATAACTACCGGACGCACGAGAGTAGAGTCGTTACGAATCTCTTTTGCACGTTTCTGATATTCCTCATCGGTAATTTTCTTTTCGCGCCAAAGAGCTTTTTGCTCATTAATTTTTTCAAGTGCTTCCTTGTTTTTATTATGAAGGATTTTGCGGATACCTTGTTCACCATCTGCAGTATTACCAAGGAAACGTTCCTGGTGAAGTACACCATAGTTATCCGGAGATTCATCGATAAGACCATCCTTGTTACTATCTTCTACGAAAGGTTTACCTTCGTAGTAATAAATGATGTTCATAGGACGACCTTCACCATCTGTCTTGATGTTACCCTTAGAGTCACGTTCAGTGGTAAGGATTAGCGTGATAGCTTCTGAATTCTTTGCTTTAGTTTGTTGCTCTTCACTCTCAATCTTCTCATTAGAAGGTAATGAGATATTAAGAGTCTGTGACTTAATCATTGTAGTACACAGCATGAAGAACGTAATCAAAAGCATGTTCATATCCACCATAGGAGTAAAGTCCACGTGGATACTCATCTTCTTTTGGGCGCCTTTTTTCTTTTTGCCGCCGCTTGATTGTTCAATTTGTGCCATAATGATTAATCATTTTCTGTTTTAAGAGCAGTCATTACACTAAAACGGTTCATCTTGATTGTCTGCAAGTTATCAAGCACACCGTGAATAGTTTGGTAGTTTGTGTTGTGGTCTGCCTTTACTGCGATACCTTCACCCTTCTTCATTGCATCGCGAAGATTGTCGTCTGAAGAATTGTAAATTGCACGCATCCAGATTTGGAACTCATTAGTGATTTCCTTAGCACCACTTGCATCTTGGAATACTATCTCTGTCATAGGTATGCCGGCTTGCGGATTTTCCATATTGCCTACGAATTCATCTTGCTTTGCTTGATCAAGAGCAAGGAACTCATGCATTACTGCCAATGGAACACCGAATGTACCTATTTTAGAGAATTTTTCTGCATCTTGTTGAGTAATATTAGTTTTTTTGCCGGTTACATCTTCATATCGTTTAGCGGCTGCTAAGAGAGCCTCTTTACGAACTGATTCAGAAGACCATGATTCATCGTATGTGTCAAGGTCTGCTTCACCAAGGATTGAGATGAATACCTTACCTTCAGGGCTTACAAGGATTTGAGCTACGTTTGAAGTCGGCACCTTGATTTCTGAAACTGATGACGGTGTAATCACAGTCACAGGCTCTTTTGTAAGGAATGTTGAGGTCAACATGAAGAAAGTAAGCAAAAGAACAGTCACGTCACTCATCGCGGTCATGTCGATGAGCGTACTCTTTCTTTTAATTTTTACTTTGCCCATATTTTACCTTTAATTTAAATTGTTGATTGATTAATTAAAAAGGAAAATACGGATTAGTGATTAGCTGCGAATGTTTGTACGATTGAGTAGCCAATCTCGTCGATAGCGTATGTAAGGTTATCGATTTTGTTAGTGTAGAAGTTATAAGAAATAACTGCGAATGCACCTGTTGCAATACCGAATGCAGTGTTCACAAGTGCTTCAGAAATACCTGTTGAAAGTTCTGTTGAGTCAGGAGCACCTGATGCTGAAAGTGCTTGGAATGATTTGATCATACCTAACACAGTACCGAGAAGTCCGACAAGTGTACCAAGAGTAGTAAGTGTTGCTACGATTGGAAGGTTTTGTTGGAGTGATGGCATTTCCATTGCAGTTGCTTCTTCAACTTCTTTTTGAAGAGTTGCAATCTTTTGTTCTTTTGAAAGAACTGTGTTTTCTTCCATTTCTTTGTAACGTACGAGTGCAGCAGAAACTACAGCAGCAACAGAACCTTGTTGTTTTTTGCAGAGTTCTTGAGCGGCAGCGATGTCTTCTTTAACGAGGCACGCTTTTACGTTTTTCACGAATTTTGTGATGTTACCTTTACCTTTTGCGCTTGAAAGTGCGATTGCACGTTCAATAGAAATAACGATAACTGTCAAGAAAAGAGTTTGAAGAATAGGTACGATGAAACCACCTTTGTAAACTGTACCGATAAGGTCAACAGGGTGAAACTTGAGTTCATCAGGAGCAAATGCCATTGATACGAAATCACGAGCTCCTTCGAATTCAAAGTGGCTCGGACCACCAAACACGAAGAGGAAGAGTGTTACAGCTACGATAAAGCATGCAACGATTACCAAGAATGCGTTCTTGATACCACGAACATTGCCACCTGCAACTAATGCAGTCTTTTGAGAAGGCTTTTCCATAATTGAAATTACTTTGATAATGTTATTAAATATTTATGAATTAATTATTTAAGAATATTTCTTTTTTCTTTATTACACTTAAGGTGGACTTAAAAAGTTATGCTGTCTTGTTATTATACACAATTATTTTTCGACATTATATGAAATGCCTGTGCAAATGTATCCATACATTTTCAAAAAAAAAAATTTTATAGCCACTTTTTCGCTTTCAGTCACTCATTTTTCACGTTTTTTTTGTTTTCTCGCTTGAATACATTTATCCTTATAACGGAATACTCTCCGTTTTATTATAAATTGCATATAACAAAACACAGTTAAGGGCCCGAAATCCTTCAGACCCTTAACTATAATATATCGTGCAATACGATGAATATTTTTTTGAAACTCGGTCGGTGCGGACCCTCACGGCGTCGACCGGTAATTTAGTATTTGTTTTATTATTTGCTTCTTAGACAATTCAAATACTAAAAGGTTTAATCTCCCGACAATTTTTTCAAAAAAATTTCATTTTTTCTTTATCTTCGCAGATTCTCAGCTTTTTTGCGGTACATTTCCGCCGTTTTTTCTGCATTTTGAGCATTACGGAGTTTACTTTCATAGTTTTTTATAGCAGTTTCAGCCCTACTCGTTGACTGGAGTGCCTTAGTGGTATTTCCCCCGCGAGTATAGTAAGATGCATCGTTAAGATAATTCAGTGCCTTTCTTTTATAATCATCTGCATCGCGCATAAAGTTATCTGCCTTGCGCTGATAGTACACAGCTTCTTTTTCGTACCTTTCGGCTTGACTCCTGTTATAGTCACTGACGGCGCCAAGCATCGTGACAAAGGAAAACACTAAAATTGTCAATAGTAAAATACTCTTTTTCATATTCCGCATAGTAAGTAAACAGTGTATATTATATAGACGAGCAGAAAGATAATTCCCTCAACTCGGTCAAAAAATCTTTTACCGAAAGTAAACACTACGATAAATGTCATTATTATTGACAAGAGAAGCACTCCGTAGTCAACCATATTTATCCCCAAGATATTTAACGGATTTATCAGCCCGGATGCTCCTAATATCATAAGAAGATTAAACACGTTTGAACCGATTACATTGCCTAATGCAAGCTGCGGATTTTTCTTTACCGCCGCCACTATTGACGTTATCAATTCCGGAAGCGATGTTCCTACAGCCACTATCGTTATTGCTATCACTGCATCACTCATGCCCCACTCTTTTGCAAGAGTTTTGGCGGAATCAAGGAATAGTTGACCGCCGAGGAGCAAACCTGCAAGGGTTAATACGGCTATAAGAACCAATAGTACAACGTTTTTACCTGCCAACGATGATGTACACTCTTCACC
Organism: Bacteroidales bacterium; assembly: GCA_022768005.1. Classification (GTDB taxonomy): domain Bacteria; phylum Bacteroidota; class Bacteroidia; order Bacteroidales; family Muribaculaceae; genus CAJUPY01. The sequence goes on from JALEMF010000042.1 coordinate 27,093, forward strand.
GCTCTGACCGTCTCCCCCGCCTTTTCTGTCTTTTATTACAACGTATGCCATATATCCAACGAACGCAAGTAGCAAAATCACGGCGTCATAGCGAGATATTACATTAACATCACCGCCGAGCAGCATATCATTAACAAACACTATCACCAATAGCGTGGCGATAATTGCAAATGGTATGTCCCGGCGATACGTTGTCCTCTCGATTGCAAACGGACATATAGCGGCAGTAACGCCCAATATTAACAGTACATTGCAGATATTGGAACCGATTACGTTTCCTAATGCCACATCTCCTGCACCTTCCACTGCCGATGATATGGAGACGAACAACTCGGGAGCAGACGTGCCCATTCCCACAATAGTAAGTCCTATCACGAAATTTGAGATTTTGGCTTTCTTAGCCAAAGCCACTGACGAATCCACCAGGTAGTTTGCGCTGATGAGCAATATTATCAGTCCTAATATCAGATACAAGTACAACATTGCAGAAAACTATTTTATTTCTTTTACTTCAAGTCTGTCACCCGTTGCTTTTACGATATTTTCGTAATATTCATAGTCATCGTAGCCTCCGAAAGCCGGAGATACGGGCATACCGTCTTTTGTGTACATAAATCCGTTGGCATCTTCTTTCTTGATGTTGCCGTCCATGTGTTTCACGAAAAGATAATCGCCGAGTTTTTTATAGTCCGTAGTTGCCTTTTCCGCCCATTTGTCGGCAAGTGCTTGTGACTTGATTTTGGCGATAGAATCGTTTTGCATTTCAGAGTCGTTTTCAAGAACTTTGACATCTTCAACAATAGCCTTTTCAAGTGCGGATTGCACTTTGCGAATATCCGGTATCAAACGGCTGTAACGACAGTATGCTTGATTGGCTACATAATTGTTAACCCAGAAGTTTGCGTTCCAGTCAAGGTTGTTAATATCGCCGTAACCGAGTTGCGACGGAGTTCGTGTCACTTTGCACAGTATCGGCAAATAGACGCAAGTGTTTGCATCATCTGTTCCGAACCACAATATGCCCTTGAAAGCATCAGGCACGTCATTTCTCAGTTCTGCAACGAACGAAAAGCCTGTTTGCTGAGTGGCGATAGCACGTTCATTGGTGTATTCTTTGCCGGCAACTCTATATGTCATAGGACGGTAACGGTACGGTACATGGAAAGGTCCTGCACCCGGGTCTTTTGTCATATCAAAAGGGGTATCTTCGAAGTGGTCACGCATCATCCATTTCATATCTTCAGCCGTAAGTTTGCGATTAGGTTTTACCCACAGCGGCATCGGCTCACCCTTACCTTCATTTATCCACGGCAAATATTTGTCTGCATCGTCGGTAAACTTGTTAAAGAACGCCCATACACGCGCATCGCAGCCGCGAAGTGCGAGGTAATCTGTCACTGAATAAGTCTTTGAGAAATCAAAATCCTCATCTTTGCCTGAATACAAGCCTATCTTACGTGCGAAGGAAATAACGTCTTTTGAGTACAATGTTTCCGGGTCATTTAAAGGAAATTTATGTATTCTTGCCTGGTTCGCATGTCCGGAGATATGTCCTTCCGGCACTTTACGCGCCACCCACACAGCACCTTTTTCAAATGAACCTTTACCGATAAGTTCAAGTATCCATACTTCATTACCATCGGCTATTGAAAAAGATTCACCGGAAGATGCGTAGCCGTATTTTTCTACGAGGGAAGTCATTGTAAGCAATGCTTCTTTAGCGGTTTTGCATCTTTGTAGTGCCAAGTATATCATAGAACCGTAGTCTATAATTCCGTTTGGGGTCTCGAGGAGGTGAATACCGCCCCATGTGGACTCGGAAATAGCCAAGCCATATTCATTCATATTTCCTATCACCTGATAGGTGTGGCGAACTTCGGGAATCGTGCCTAAGTAAGCATTTGTGTCCCATTCACGTATCACTCTCACTGCGCCCTCAGGATAGTCGGCGGCAGGGTAATTGTAGAGTTCACCGTAGAGTACATGCGAATCCGCTGCGTACGTTATAAAATTACTATTATCTTCCGTAGCTCCTTTTGTTGCTATAAGACTCGTGCAGGCAAAGACATCTATTGACGACACAGCCAGCAACGACAACATTATTTGTTTTATCATCTATTTGTATATTATTACTTGTTATCTATTTATTCTTTATCTTGTTCAACTTTTAATTTATAATCTCTGCAGTAATTGACGTAATTTGTCTTTACGCTTTTTGCCCAAATGTCAGCCAGGTCTTGGAGCAGTTCCACCGCTATTTCTTCATCATTGAAATCCGGCAACTGCTCATACGCCACTGACACATCTACTGCTATGGAATCTTCAAGCATAAGCTGCATTTCACGCAATGCGTCCTTTGCAACTCGGGAACCGTTTGACACTTCTAACGTTTTGCTTAACAAATCCGATGATGACTGCACTGATTCAGGACCGATTTCTTCCGGCAGTTTCTTTACAGCACGAAAAAGCGGGATAAACGTTGATATATTAGGATTTCCGAGAGCAAAATACGTCAATGTCTTGAGATAATCCGGCTTTGAACCGTTTGATTCTACTATAAACGAATACTTTGCCAAGCAATTTTCGTATATTCTCAACGCTTTGCGCAAGTCATAGCAGGATATTCGCATACTCGGCATGCCCCACAAGTTTGATTCTACATCGCGGATTCTAAGAGTATTGTATATCTGACCGGCATCAAATCCCGATAAATAAGATTTCGGAGCAAAAACTTTTGCGAAGTCAAATTCTGCGTCAGAGCCTGCGAATTTTCCTAATTTTCTTGCATAATCCTGGATATCAAGCGAATACAGACAGTTTCGCAAATCTTTCTCAGGCAATTTATGTATCAATGCAGCACCGGTAAACACAGTCGCCTTGTCATCGGGCACTCTTAAAGCAGCCCATACGGCACCGGATTCTTTTCCCTTTCCTGCGTACTCGAATATCCACGCCTCTTTATCATCTGCAACAGATAGTGTGGCATACGTACTGCCGACAGGTGCATTTTCCAGTATATCAGACAGTTTAAAGATTGCTTCGCGGCAATTTTCAGCACTATCCAAAATGCGCAATGACACTTGCTCCGCAGAAAATTCCGGGTCCGGCTTTATTCCTCCCATCGGTAATGCTTCTGTCCATATCACTGTCAAGCCGGAAACATTCGTGCTAAAATATCCCTGCCATTCGGAGGTATCCTCGGAACACGCAACGGTAACTGCACCCGTATTCGTAGCATCTTTTCCAACAGCTACCCACATCTTGGCGTTAACAGTGATTACGGATAAGATGACAAATACTGATATTAGTAATATTTTGTCCTTTATTTTCATATTAAAGCGCAAAGTTACGAATTTTTCACATTAACAAACTACTAAATTATAACTTTATAAGTGCAATAAACCACGCCTCTGCCTCCTAAGCCGCATTTCTGACGAATTAGTCCCTCATTCAGATAGTTTCCGCCGTCCTCGTTAGACGTTCCGAGGTCAAAGTATCTTTTGCCCTCACACATATTCCGGATAATGTGCTCAAACACTGCAGGAAGTACTTTTAAGTCCCTACCCTCTTGAGTGGTAGCGATATACTGTGCATGGACAACAGTATTCGTAACATACAATACCGTTCCGCCAACCATTTTCCCGTCATTGTATGCCGCCACGAGGCGTATATTCTCCGGGAAAAGTTTATGTAATCGTTCTATCTCATCAAGAGTATGAACCGGTTTTACACCGTACTTTTCACCAAGAAGAGCGGAAAGTATATCCCAATACTCTTTGAAGTCGTCGGTCTCCTTCACCTCCACTCCTGCTGAAAGACAATATTTCAGTCCTCTTTTACTATTTTGGTCAAAAGGAAGTCTGTCAAGCAAATCTACCGTTGAGGATATCAGCACCGCCTCCACTGTAGCACGACTTCGGAAAAGTGCATATAAGTCTTCTTCCGCAGGCGTAATGTGATAAATATGCGGTACAGGCTTATATATCAAGTATTTGACACCATTTTTTTGTAGATAGCATTGCATTTCGACCCACACATCAAGCATATCCGTCACAGTAAAGCCCTTAGCGCATGTAATCCAGCCGCCGTATGTCAAACCTCTGTGGGAATAAACGGCATCTCCTGAAATATTTGCCGGTAATAATGCTATGATTTTGCCATTTTTAGTTGCTATCAGCGAGAAATCATTGAACCTGTCTGAATGATAGTCCATATAATCACGCAAAAAAAGGAATGTCCCGTTTTTTGACATTTTCACGAACTCGTTCCATCGGTTCTTATACTCCGCACTGTACCTTTCTATAGCTATCATAGCATCAAACGATATATCTTTTCAGTATCAGCAGAATTTAACTTATAATATCCACCTATAATTTCGCCCTTATTTTCATGAAGTTTTTTCACAAGCAAATGAATATCCGGGCTTGCTATTCCGAGTTCGGCAAATGTCAGCGGCAAACCTAATGAATGAAAAAATGCTTTCATACGGCTTATTCCTGCAAGTGCAGCTTCCTTATCATCTTCAATATTCACATCAAAGACGCGGCGAGCCAACTGTGCCGGTTTTTCAGGTGCGTGATGTGCCATAAAGGTCAGGAATGCCGGATAAACCACGGCAAGACCTGCTCCGTGTGTCACTCCGTACACCGCACTAATCTCGTGTTCCATAAAGTGTGACACCCAATCTTCTACTCTGCCACAACCGCAGATGCCGTTATGCGCCATAGTTCCGGACCACATGATGTTTGCTCTCGCATCATAGTCCTGAGGATTTGCCATCACTTTCGGTGCCTCGGAAATTATTGCTTTCAGCAAGCCTTCACTTATACGGTCCGTCACCTCCACTTCCTTTGTGGGTGAGAAATAGCGTTCCATAATATGCGCCATCATATCCGCAATTCCGCTTGCCGTCTGGAATGGAGGCAGTGTGAACGTTAGTTCCGGATTTAATATTGCGAATTTAGGTCTTAGCCAATAATCGGTACGCAGGCTGATTTTATGAAGTCCGTCAAGTTTTGTTATCACGGAATTTCCCGAGCCTTCACTGCCTGCTGCAGGGATTGTAAGTACTACGCCCACGGGAAGTGCGTTTGCTATAACCGCTTTTCCGGCATAGAAATCCCAAAAGTCACCATCGTAAACAGTTCCGGCGGCTATTGCCTTTGCCGTGTCTATGACAGAACCGCCACCTACGGCGAGTAGTCCGTCAATTTCGTTTTCGCGTGCTGAATTTATTCCTTCATATACTCTGTCGTCAGTAGGATTTGGCTTTATTCCGCCAAGTTCCACGTACTCTATTCCACTATCTTTCAATGAATTTTTTACTCGGTCAAGCAAACCGCTCTTTATAGCAGAGTGACCGCCGTACACGAGCATAATACGCTTGCAGCCGAGAGATGCAACTTCGTTGCCTGCTTCTGTCTCCGTGCCTTTACCAAAAATATAACGCGTCGGAGTTTGATACTTAAAATTATTCATTGCACTATGATATTACTTTTTTTGTTCCTTATTTATTAAGTCTTCTATCTTACTCAACTCATTGGGATCAAGTTTCCCGAACATTTCTTTAAGCTGATTTTTCGTCTGAGTCAAAATTTCCATACTGATATTGCCGGCTACTGATTTAAGGACAAGCATCGCAACCGCTATATCATCTGTAAAGCCTATTCCTATCAGTGTATCGGGAATTAAGTCTATCGGCAAAATGAAATAGCCTAATGCGCCTACTATCTTAGCCTTATCCGCAAACGGCACTGCATCATTCACGGCGAGATTGTACAACAGGAGTATCGGATACATCAATGTTATCCCCGCCTTTTTCCCGAAACTCTTCACTTTCGCTCCAAAGTCCGACTCGGAAAAGTTTGTTGCATAACTTGCTATATCAATACTCTTGATCTTATTAAGAATATCATTTACGGATTCTTTTGAAAACAAACTCATATCTTCTTGCTAATTATATATGCAAATATAATTATTATTTCAAGCACTTACAAAAGTGACGTATAAAAAAACACAAGCAGTGCTGTAAATAAATACAACACTGCTCGCAGTTTTATCTATTTATCGGGATTAAATACCGAGGTCTTTCTTTATTGCTTCACACTTAGCCTTAGCAATTTCACCTGCTGCATCATAATCATCAGCAGTAGCCATTTTACCCTTAACTTCAAGGTAGAACTTAATCTTAGGTTCTGTACCTGAAGGACGGATAGATACTTTGCAACCATCTGCAGTGAAGTATTGAAGTACATTTGAGAATGCAGGCATTTCCATCTTTTCAACCTTACCGTTAACAAGGTCTTTAACAGTCAAATCAGAATAGTCTTTGATTTTTACGATTTCACTGCCGCCGAGTTGTTTTGGAGGGTTGTTACGGAAGTTAACCATCATAGCCTGAATTTCATCAGCGCCTGTTTTTCCCGGACGTACAACTGAGATTCCTTCTTCAAGAGAATAGCCGTACTTGAGGTAAATTTCCTTAAGAAGGCCGAGGAAGTCAAGTCCTCTGTCTCTTGCCCATGCTGCTGCTTCAGCCATAAGTGAGATAGCAGAAAGTGAATCCTTGTCACGTGCAAATGTTTCTGCAAGGAAACCGTAACTTTCTTCACCACCGCCGAGGTAACGAGCACCTGTCACTTCTTTCTCACGGATTACTGATGCAATCCACTTGAAGCCTGTGTAGCAATCGTAGCATTTAATGTGGTTAGCATCTGCGATAGCCTTAATCATTTCAGTAGTTACGATAGTCTTCACGATATATTCGTTGCCTGTAAGTTTGCCGAGTTCGGCATTACGAGTCATCAAATAGTAGTGAAGAATCATATTGATTTGGTTACCGTTGATAAGAACGTATTCACCTTTGCTGTCACGCATTACGCAGCCGATACGGTCTGCATCAGGGTCTGATGCCATTACGAGGTCCGCATTTGTTTCTTTTGCTTTTGCGATAGCCATTGCCATTGCAGATGGTACTTCAGGGTTTGGAGAAACTACTGTCGGGAAGTCGCCTGAAGGAATATCCTGTTCAGGAACGTGAATAATGTTTTCAAAGCCATAGTTCTTCAATGATTGAGGAACGAGTTTCACACCTGTACCGTGGATAGGAGTGTAAACTATCTTCAAATCGCTGTGACGACGGTTAATTTCCGGGCTGAGTGAAAGTGAAAGAATATCAGCGAGGAATGCTTTATCCACTTCTTCACCTACTATCTGAATAAGTTCAGGATTACCTTGGAAACGAATTTCTCTTACTGACTTGATGCGATTAACGTGGTCAATGATGTTAACATCGTGAGGTGCGATGATTTGAGCACCATCACTCCAGTATGCTTTGTAACCGTTGTATTCTTTCGGGTTGTGTGATGCTGTGATATTCACACCGCTCTGACAGCCGAAATGACGGATAGCGTAAGACAATTCGGGTGTCGGACGGAAGTTCTCGAAAAGATATACTTTAATTCCGTTTGCCGAGAAGATATTTGCCACCATTTCAGCAAATTTGCGTGAATTGTTACGTACGTCATGACCTACTGCAACGCTGATTTGTGGAAGATCCTTGAATGCTTCGTTAAGGTAGTTTGCAAGACCTTGAGTAGCAGCACCTACTGTGTAAATATTCATTCTATTTGAACCTGCTCCCATAATACCGCGAAGACCACCTGTACCGAATTCGAGGTCTTTGTAGAAAGATTCAATAAGTTCTGTCTTGTCTTCTGCTTCAAGCATGCGCTTTACTTCGTTACGAGTTTCTTCATCGTAACCTTCACCGAGCCACAACTGTGCCTTCTCGGTGCACATTTTAATCAATTCATTGTTTTCCATTAGTGAAAATATTTTTATTAATTTTTATCGGGTTAATTATTGTATCACAAAGGTAATGTTTTTTTCTCATTACGCAAAAATTGATACTCCTTTTGGACTAATTATCAAGAGAATCAAGCTAATTATCAGTACATGAGATGTTGCTTTGACTTTGTTCTCCAACCTGCACGGTACTTATTTTTGACAAAGTATATAAGTAAATCCGCCTGATATCTTCCATCTACGAAATAGATTTTCTTATCTGCATCGTACTTGTTGTCAGAAAAGTACCATACACCCTTATTTTTATTCACATCGGATTCGTACTTTTTTTCTGCTTTATACACAAGCAAGTCTGCTTGATACTCGCTATCCACAACATAGACCTTGACGTCTGCTTGGTACTGCGAGTCCGTAGAAAACACTTTCTGCGCTTTTGCGCTTAAGATTGACAATAACACTGTAAACAAAAATAATACGCGTTTCATTTTATAGTCACTTTTGCGTTATTAAAAAATTAAAAGCCGACTGACTGGAAATTCCAATACAATCGGCTTTATTCTTGTGTCCGAAATGAGACTCGAACTCACACGAGCGAATGCTCACTACCCCCTCAAAGTAGCGCGTCTACCAATTCCGCCATCCGGACAGTAAGCATAGTTGCAAACTACTTGCATTATATCTTTGAGCGAAAAACGGGACTCGAACCCGCGACCCCAACCTTGGCAAGGTTGTGCTCTACCAACTGAGCTATTTTCGCATTTTCTCATTTTGCAACGATGCTTAGATGTTAATGTTCTCTTTTTTGAGCGAAAAACGGGACTCGAACCCGCGACCCCAACCTTGGCAAGGTTGTGCTCTACCA
>JALEMF010000051.1 GCA_022768005.1 Bacteroidales bacterium
ATGCAGGAATTTTAACCATTGGCATAATGGATTTTCTACTAAATCCTAATAGTTTGGATATATAGTAGATTTATACTTCTATTATCCGTAGTGACGAAAACCGGTCATTTTACCGTTTTTTGCTAATATAATTTGCAAATACCATTGCTTATTTATATTTTTGTAGTGACGAAAACCGGTAAAATCACCGTTTTTCGCTAATATAAGCCTATGAATATAAACAGAGACAACTACCTCAACCAATTAATAGCAGGTAGGCATAACGGACTAATAAAAGTGATAACAGGGATACGTAGATGTGGCAAATCATATCTACTGTTTGAATTGTTTCATAATTACTTGATTTCAAGTGGAATTGATGAAAATCATATTATTGAGTTGGCATTAGATGACCGATCAAATATTGAATATCGTGACCCGGATGCTTTATTAAAATACATCAAAGCCCATATTATTGACAAAGAGGAATATATCATTTTATTAGACGAAATACAACTCGTTCCGGAATTTACCGATGTACTAAACAGTACATTGCACATCAGGAATTGCGACGTATACGTCACAGGTAGTAACTCTCACTTTTTATCTTCAGATATTGTTACCGAGTTTCGTGGCAGAAGTCAGGAAATACAAATGTATCCTTTATCATTCAGTGAATATTTACAAGGTTGCCCTGGCGATAAATATTCCGCATGGAAAGACTACTATACATACGGCGGACTTCCTCATATTCTTAATATGCATACTGATAAAATGAAGGAAGATTATTTATACAATTTGTTCAAAAGCGTATATATGATTGACATTCTTGAGCGCCATATTATAAAGAACAAATACGAATTCGAAGAGATTATTAAAGTGGTCGCTTCATCTGTTGGCTCACTTTGTAATTCTACAAAACTATCCAATACCTTTAAAAGTGTTAAACAAATATCAATTCACCATAACACGATAAATAAATATCTCTCCTATCTTCAAGACGCATTTGTTATTGAAAAAGCCACAAAATATGATATCAAAGGTAAAAAATATATCAACTCATTAGTTAAATACTACTTTTCTGACATTGGTATCCGTAACTGTATTCTTGGATTCCGACAGCAAGATGAATCCCACATTATGGAGAATATTATCTACAATGAATTGAAAATTAGAGGATATCGAGTTGATGTGGGTTATATTGAGACTCGTGTTTCGGATAAGACAGGTAAATTAATTCGTAAACAACTTGAAGTGGACTTTGTGGTCAATCAGGGCAGTAAAAGGTATTATATCCAGTCTGCGTTGCAAATTCCTAATCCTGAAAAGGAAAAGCAAGAGTCTGCTTCACTATTAAAAATTGAAGACTACTTCAAGAGAATTATTATAGTTAAGGACGATATAAAGCCTAAAAGGAATGATGCAGGAATTTTAACCATTGGCATAATGGATTTTCTACTAAATCCTAATAGTTTGGATATATAGTAGATTTATACTTCTATTATCCGTAGTGACGAAAACCGGTCATTTTACCGTTTTTCGCTAATTGAAACTTACGACGTTAATGAATGTGGAAAACTTTCTCCTTTGGAAAACACCGTGAAAGCACTTAGTGCGACATGTGGTGAGGAAATGCCAATCTCCGCTGCTTCGCGCATCGGTGAGTGTGCAGTAAATGGAGATACAGTGTTTATGAATTAGAGGTTTTAAAGGTAAAGGCAAAAAAAATTATCCGTCATCACGACGAATAATCTTCTTACCTTAAATCTAATACCATGAAAAACTGTGACAAAGGTAATACTTATATGTTGTATAACATAATTCTTTACCATGTTTCTTTGAAATCTTAACCTTATTTATGTTTTGATGTGGTATATGTTAAAATGTTTAATATATGCAGCGCTTGTTGTCACGCTGTCCGCGCCATTTCCGATGTGTTTTTTAACAGTAAAATTATTTTGTTTTAGGGCATTCTATTCCAAATTTAATTAGTATTTTTGCATTGTCAGTTGGAAATTTACGGTTTGTAGTGGCAATGCTGACACGTAAATTCTACGGCTTGACAATATTCTTGACAAGCATATGTTTTTCAAGTCCTTAAATCAAGAATCATTATAGCATTGCCAACTTTAATTACTATGAAAAAAATAGTATTTTGTTTACTAATCAGTTTGTATTTTTCTGTCAGCTTTGCTTTTTCGCAGACAAATTCTATCAGCAATGAACTTATCAATGATGCGAAATCCGGTAATTCCAGGTCTCAAGCATTGTTGGCCGGGCTATATTTGGAATCTTCAGTTACTTATAAAGATGGTTTTGAGTTTGCGAAGCAAAGTGCGGATCAAGGAGATGCTATCGGTATATATTTATTGGGGCAGTGTTATGATAAGGGATTGGGAACAGTATCAGATTATTCAAAAGGAGAATTATTTTATCAAAAGGCTGTTAATTTATTAAAGTCGGAAGCTTTAAGCGGAGATATGGTAGCACAGTATTATTTGGGTTGTTGCTTCGAAGACGGTACGGGCGTGGAATTAAATTATACTGAGGCAGCCAAGTGGTATCGTAGTTCCGCTGATCAAGGCGATGCTAAAGCACAGTGTAGTTTAGGAGTCTTGTATAATTATGGTAATGGAGTCGAACAGTCATATTGTGAGGCATTAACGTGGTTTCGTCGAGCAGCAGAGCAAGGTAATTCTGATGCACTATTTAATATAGGCGTTTTTTATGAGTATGGTTATGGCGTGGAAAAGTCCAATACGGAAGCAGTGAAATGGTATCATCTTGCGGCAGAACAAGGACATATAAAGGCTCAATACAATTTAGGTGTATGTTATGAAAATGGAGATGGAGTTGAGAAATCAAATATTGAGGCTGCGAAGTGGTATAAGCTTGCAGCTGAAAAGGGTCATGCAGATGCTCAATGCAATTTAGGCTATTTTTATGAAAATGGTTATGGAGTTGAAACGTCATTTTCTGATGCTGCAAAATGGTATAAGATGGCAGCGGAACAAGGACATGCTGAGGCTCAAAGTAATTTAGGCACTCTTTACAGATACGGTGACGGCGTAGAACAGTCTTTTACTGAGGCTGTAAAGTGGTATAGGCTGTCCGCTGAGCAGAATAATGCAATAGCGCAGTGTAATTTAGGATATTGTTATGACTATGGTTTGGGCGTTGAAAAATCATACGCTGATGCGGTAAAATGGTATGCACTTGCTGCAAATAACGGTCTTGCAAAAGCTCAATACAATTTAGGTTCATGTTATTATTATGGTAAAGGTGCGGATAAATCGTACACAGAGGCAGTTAAGTGGTTCCGAAATGCCGCAGAACAAGGCTATGCTATTGCTCAACATAATTTGGGTTTATGTTATTATTATGGACATGGAGTTGAAAAATCATACGCAGAAGCTTTGCAGTGGTTCGCTCTTGCAGCTGAACAAAATTATGTTGAATCACAGTTTAACTTAGGCGTTTTTTATGAAAATGGATTAGGTGTCGCACAATCATATACTGAAGCAGTAAAGTGGTACACCCTTGCGGCAGAACACGGTTCCGCAAAGGCTCAATATGTTTTGGGTGTATTATATGATGAAGGCAGGGGTGTAGAAAAATCAAGTACTGAAGCAGTGCGTTGGTGGAAACTTGCAGCGGAACAAGGTAATACACCGGCGCAATATAACTTGGGAACGTGTTATTACGATGGTTATGGTGTGCAACAGTCATATACTGAAGCAGTAAAATGGTTGCATCTTGCTGCGGAGCATGGTGACTTAGCCGCTCAATGTCTTTTAGGTGTATGTTTCGGTTTTGGATATGGAGTGGAGAAATCCGATATTGAAGCCGTAAAGTGGTACAGACTTGCAGCCGAGCAGGGTTATGCTCAAGCACAATATAACTTGGGAACGTGCTATTCATATGGCACCGGCGTAGAAGAATCTGAAACTGAGGCTATAAAGTGGTATCGTCTTGCGGCCGAGCAGGGTTATGCTCAAGCACAATATAACTTAGGAATTTGTTATAAAAATGGCTTGGGCGTGGAAAAGTCTTATGATGAAGCAGCAAAGTGGTTTCAACTTGCTGCGGAGAAAAATTATGCTAATGCACAATATGAATTAGGGCTATATTATATATCAAGTTATCTTTCAGGTAATATATTAGATAAAGAAACAGGCATTATGTGGCTTAAAAAGGCTGCTGAGTCTAAGTCATCAGTCTCCACTTCTGCTGTGAAAGCTTTACAAATGCTGGAAGTCCCGGGATACTAAAATAGTGCGGTGCTCTTTACCACAGATGTAGCCGTATGGCACGCTTTGCGCTTATTCTGAGTTACTAATATTCGGAAATGTAATTTGTTTCTTAAATTCTTAGCTGTATTTCTTTTTGCGCTTTACATCTGGTAATACATCGGAATGTATTTCATCAGTTGTGTGCGTGCTATTTCCCATGGGAGATATGTGCGGTCATCACCGGGAATCAGTTTTACGGGTTTTTCGTTTATGTCAAAGCGTACGTAGAATTTGCCTTTTGCGGTTTTATATAGCACCATTTGCAGGTTTGCCGCCATTGGAAATGTTTTGAAATCGAGCCAGTGCTGACGTACTGTGTCAAAATAGTTTGTCATGTAATATGCTTCCGGTACTCGCATTAATGAGAGTAGTGGCATAAGTGTTTCTGCGTGTCCGAATCTAAGAACAACGTTTGTGTCGTCTTTGCCGTTGATAAATCTGTCGGTGCCGTCAATTATGTCAAGGAGCAATGGTGATGCGATGTCTGCCGGAACAGAGGAAATGGTGTTTGCTGCACGCTGAAGGTATTGTCGGAGATTAAATGCGGACCATAGACGGTTTATTTCGTCTTTAGTGAAGAATTCGGCTTCGTTTGCATCAAGTCCCATTGCATCAAGTCCTGCTATTACGTAGTATTCCGTGATTGCGGCTTGACGTAATTCTTCATCGGATAAGCCTGTGTTGTTCCCTATTGCGCGGCAGATAGCGGTGATTGGAACGAATGTGTTCACGAAGTCTTCGTAAGTCTGAGACCATCTCCCTGCTTGGCGGAAGTCAAGGTAATCGTTGTCAATATCGAATGGTCGCATTAGCGGTGAGTTCGAGCGCCCTGTGGAGGTTGTGATTTCTATTTTGTTATTCAGTCGGTCAAGTTGGTGTACGAAACACATCATACTCATCAGGCAACGTGGTGAGTATGATGATATTGCGCGGATTTTGGCATTGTCAAATACAGTCTTGTACGCCAGATACATTCTTGAGGCTATTCCTCGATGTTCTGCCATGCCGAGTGAGTCCAATGCGCCCCAGCGTCCTGTTGATGTTGCGATGACGTATTCCGTAACTTCTTTCAGACGTTTACCGGTGTTTGTAATGGTGCCGAGCGAGTCTGCCGTGTTCAGGTATCGGAGTAATTGCACTGCGTGTGTTGACGATGCGGGAAAACGGCTGCCATGACGACCTACATGGCTGATATACACCGGGGTAAGGCTGTCGGGATATGCGGTAATTGAATTATCCGCAGGATATGGGGATAGTGTGCCGCGGCACTCTTTGAAACTATAGTTTGTGGCAGTAGGATCTGTTGCGAATGTGCTGAGAGCGAATAGGATAAATAATAATAAAGTATAACTGCGTGACATATAAAACTTCGTTTTATGTTAATTTATCGGTTCTATTGCTCAAAGTTACGCAAATTTTGTTAACTTTGAAGTCTAAAAGGCGAAAATATTATGTTAACAGACGTTGAAATAACGGAATTAATTGATTGCGGAGATTTGGAGTCTGCCGTATCTGCGCTTAATGACAGGATTGTGGCAGACACGGGTGACGAACAGGCGTGGTTTCTGCGAGGAAAGGTGAATTGGAAACGTGGTAATCATTCTCTTGCCATTTCGGACTACGAGCATGCTGTGGCGATAAATGAAAATAGTAATGCGCGCCATGCTCTTGAGATGTCTCGTGACATAATTAATTTTTTTAATCCGGATTTATTAAATCCATAAACCATGTATTTATGAAACGAATTTCATTTACCATTTCACTTTTTTTCTCTATTTTGACGGCTTTCGCTGCTGAAATTTCAGGCACTCTACCTGTGATTTATATTAATATTGACGGCGGTGCGGAGGTGACGACAAAGGAAACGTATCTTTCCGCTACTTATTATGTTGACCCGATGGGCGTTGCAGGGGTAGAGGCTATTGGCAGTGTTGATGTACAGTTGCCGCTGCAGATAAAGGGACGCGGTAATTACAGTTGGACCGGCTTTGATAAGAAGCCGTATAAATTAAAATTGGCGCAAAAGACGGCTCTGTTGGGAATGAATAAGAGCAAGCAGTTTGTTCTCCTTGCCCATGCTGATGATAGCAAAGGTTTTCTTCGCAATGCTGTGGGCTTGGAACTTAGCCGTATGATTGGCTTGCAGTGGACTCCCCGTGATGTGCCTTGCGAACTGGTGATAAACGGTTCTTACCGCGGTCTTTATTTCTTGACTGAAAATATTAAGATTGACAAAGCCCGAGTTAATATCACGGAGCAGGAGGATAATGCTACTGAAAATGTGTCAGGCGGTTGGCTCGTGGAAATTGATAATTATGATTCTGACCCGCACGTTGAGGTGACTGAGGGTGACGGTAGCAGAATAATCTTCACTTATAAGTCGCCGGAGGTGCTTTCTTCTGCTCAGGAGGAGTACCTGAAGTCTCAGATGGAGAAGATTAACAGCCTTGTTTATAGCAAAGATAAGAATAATTGCGGATGGGCTGAATACGTTGACCTTGAAGAACTTGCAAAGTTTTATATCGTGAATGAATTGGTGGATAACTATGAGAGTTTCCACGGTAGCTGCTATTTGCATAAAGACCTCGGTGATAATGAGAAGTGGTATTTCGGACCTGTGTGGGACTTCGGCAGTTCTTTTAATTACAATAAGACTCAG
>JALEMF010000052.1 GCA_022768005.1 Bacteroidales bacterium
AGTGAGGTAGTACACGTATAACTTTTGATTAAGCGTAAGTTTTTCGAAGTCAGGTACTTTGTATCTTAAAACTTCAATGTCAGCGAATCTGTCCACGATATAGTTGAAATCTTTAGTTTCAGTAGCCATTAATGAAGTTGATATAGATGCAGCAATGAGAACTGTTGCTGCAGACTTTTTAATTAGTGACATAGTGATATATTGTTAATTGTTTTTTATTCTACGTATAAAATCAATCCTTTAAGATACTCACCTTCAGGGTGATAAATATTAATAGGGTGATCTGCCGGTTGAGTAAGTTGATGAAGTATTCTTACTTTTCTTCCGGACTGTGCTGCTGCAGAGAATACAGCAAGTCGGAATTGTTCTTTATTTACAGCTTGAGAACAAGAGAATGTGAATAAAATGCCTCCGTGAGCAATTTTGTTAAATGCAAGTGCATTAAGGCGCTGATATCCGCGAAGTGCATTTTTTAGTGCGCTTCTATGCTTTGCAAAAGCCGGTGGGTCAAGAATAATGAGGTCGTACTCATCTTTATTCATTGCTTCAAGAAATTTAAATGCATCTTCAGCAAAAGCCTTGTGTCTTGAATCTCCGGGAAAATTTAGTTCTACATTTTGTTCAGTGAGAACTACCGCTTTTGCGGAAGAGTCAACAGAGTGAACGAGCTTTGCATTACCTCGCATAGCGTAGAACGAGAATCCACCGGTATAACAGAACATATTAAGTACTTTTCTGTTTTCAGCATAATGCTCAAGAAGTGAACGATTATATCTTTGATCTACGAAAAATCCTGTTTTTTGTCCTTTAAGCCAATCAACATGGAATTTAAGTCCGTTTTCTGTAGCAATATTAGTTTCGAATTTTCCTATAATATAATCATTAACCGGGTCAAGTTGAGCCTTAAAAGGTAATGTGGTTTCTGACTTGTAATACACATTTTTGATATCAATACCTTTTAGTTCTGTAAGAGCCTCTGCAATCATTTTACGGTGATAATGCATACCCGGCGAATGTGCTTGAAGGACTGCTGTATTTCCATAAACATCAACAACGAGTCCGGGCAGAAAGTCACCTTCGCCGTGTACGAGACGGAACGCATTGTTATCATTGCGGATAAGTTTTAAAGCTATACGTAAATATAGGGCTTCTTCAAGTCGTTCTGCATAAAATGCCTTGTCTATAATTCTATCACTGAAGTCTAGAATTCTGACGGCGATGCTCCCTATCTGATAGTGTCCTGTACCAATAAGTTTACCATCAAAAGTAATTACTTTGACTACATCACCTTCCTCAATCCCTTCATCGGCATTGTGAATTGCACCGGAAAACACCCATGGATGAAATCGTTCAAGTGATTCTTCTTTTCCTCGTTTGAGGTATATGCTTTTTAATTTCATTATTAACTTAATTGGATATTATTTAATAAAGAAACGATAAATATCATTTGCATTTGCGAAAATCAATAGTGCAAAGAGAAGTGCCATTCCCACCATTTGTGCGTATGTGAGGAATTTTTCGCTTGGAACTTTTCTTGTTATCATTTCCCAGAGCACGAACATTATATGTCCGCCGTCTAATGCCGGTATTGGAAGAATGTTCATAAAGGCAAGCATCACGGATAGAAATGCGGTAATTTCCCAGAACATTAACCAACTCCAAGATGATGGAAATAGACTGCCGATTGCTCCAAAACCTCCGACACTTTGCGCACCTTCTTTGGTAAACAAATATTTCAGTGATGAAACGTAAGTGACAAGTTTGTTTACTCCATCTGAAATACCTTTTGGAACAGACTCAAGAAGAGTGTAATCGCGTACGGTCACTTTATAGATTTCTGTAGGCATTTTCAGCATAAAGCCGAGTTTGCCTGCTTCGGAAGGAGTCGCTGTCAAGTTAATCTTTTTTCCGTCTCTCAGCACTGTGACAACAGCTTCTTTCCCTGCAGTTTTCATTAAGGCCGGCATAAATTCCGTGCAAGATGGAGTAGGGGTTCCATTTACGGCTAACATAATATCACCGGGCTGCATTCCTGCTTTCGCTGCCGGTTCGCCGGGCATAATATCTTTTGCGACAGCAGGCCAACGGTATGTCATAAATACTTTTTGGTCAGCCATTCGAAGCAAAAATTTATCAGGGATATTAATTATTACAGTATCTTTCCCATTACGCAAAACTGTCACTTGCTTTGCTTCCACCATTTTCATAATGCTGTTCTCATCATCGGCAAGTAACTTTTGTCCGTCTGCAAGAAGTGGAATATCACCATTTTGGAACCCGATTTTTAGTGCTTCAGGGTTATAGTCCATTCCTGCATACGCATCAGTGTATTGAACATATTTTTCTCCCCAAGTGTAGGCGATACCTGTGTAAATGACGATGGCGAGTATGAAGTTAAAAAGCACGCCACCGACCATTACAAAAAACCTTTGCCAAGCCGGTTTTGCTCGGAAATCAGTAGGGTGTACGGATTCCTTCATCTGTTCCGTATTCATACTTTCATCTATCATACCACCGATACTTACATAGCCGCCGAGCGGGATCCAGCCAATACCATAGATTGTATCTTTCCAAGATGCTCTGCCACTTCTTGAAGTATCTTTTTTCACTGCCTTAATTCTTTCCATATCCTCTTCCTCCGTAAGATTACGGCAGAAGAAATTTACTTTACGTTTTCTCGGGTCGTAACGTAATATTGAGAAGTAAGGGTTAAAGAAAAGATAAAACTTTTCAGCCCTAATACCAAATATACGAGCGAAAAAATAGTGTCCGAATTCATGTATAATAACAAGAATTGAAAGGGCTGCTAAAAGTTGTATGGTTTTTATGATAAACGATTCCATTATTATTATAAAAAAGTGTGGGTTGAAAAATAATAAATTAGTTATTAAGTGAAGATACAATATTTGAAGCTATTGCTCTTGCTTCATTATTTGATTCCACGTAGTCCTCATAGGTAGGACTTTGTATGAATGAAGCCTGTTGCAAGGTGTTTTCTATAGTGTTGTATATATCCAAAAACTTAATTCTGCCATCAAGAAATGCTTTAACCGCAATTTCATTTGCAGCATTTATGACACATGCAGCATTTCCTTTACGATTAAGCGCATATTTCCCGAAAGTAATGCATGGAAAACGATTCTCGTCAGGTTCTTCAAACGTAAGTGTATTGTAACGGGCAAAATCAAGTGGAGAATCACTTGTATTCAGTCTTACTGTTTCCCCAAGAGCATAACGTATGGGAAGTCTCATATCCGGGACTCCTAACTGTGCTTTTACTGCGCCGTCAATAAATTCCACCATTGAGTGTACAATGGACTGTGGGTGAACAATAGCAGATATTTGGTTCGGATTAAGGTCAAAAAGCCACTTTGCCTCTATTATTTCAAAAGCCTTATTAAGCATAGTAGCAGAGTCAATAGTAATTTTTTTGCCCATTGACCAATTAGGGTGGTGTAAAGCATTTGCTACCGTTGCTTGCTCAATTTGCTTTTGTGAAAAAGTCCTGAAAGGTCCACCTGATGCGGTAATGATAATTCGTTTAACCGCATTTTTATCTTCACCTACTAGACACTGATAAATAGCGGAATGTTCTGAATCAATCGGCATAAGTGTTGAAGCAGACTCAGACAGTGCCTTTGTAACTATATCACCGGCTACTACTAATGTTTCTTTATTTGCAAGGGCAATTTTTTTACCTGCCTTAATTGCACGCAGTGTAGGTGCAAGTCCGCTATAGCCGACAGTAGCGGTTACTACAGTGTCAAAGACATCACTTTCCATTACATCGTCAATGGCTTCTTGACCTGAAGCTGTAGTTATTCCCAATGGAGCAAGTGCATCGCGCAATACTTGATATTTACTTTTGTCTGCTATAATGGCAATTTTAGGGCAATGCTTAATGCACTGCTCTATAAGCTGCTCTACTCGAGTTCCGGCCACAAGTACGGTTGCGCAAAATTTGTCCGGATATTGGCTTATTACATCGAGTGTCTGACAACCGATGGAACCGGTACTGCCGAGTATTGCTATATTTTTTGTATTCACTTTATTTCTTTTTATCTAAATGATTTAAGCGTAGTCTTACTAATGTGCAAATTTACGCAAAAAAGATGAATAAATAAAGTATTAATCTTTTATATAAGCGAAAAATGGGGCTATGAGCCCCATTTGACTTTTAAAATATGTGAAAAATCATCATTGCCCCATTGTACGAAGGAGTTCATCATTATCTGTGGTTCTCTCCATCTGGTCTTTAATAAATTCCATTGCTTCAATAGAGTTTCGGTCCGAAAGAAAACGGCGTAGAATCCACATTCTATTAAGAGTTACTTCCGGAAGAAGTAAATCGTCACGACGAGTACTTGATGCCATAATGTCGACAGCCGGGAATATGCGCTTGTTGGAAAGTTTGCGGTCAAGTTGAAGTTCCATATTACCTGTTCCCTTGAACTCCTCAAAAATAACTTCGTCCATCTTTGAACTTGTTTCGGTAAGTGCAGTAGCTATAATAGTGAGCGAGCCTCCCCCTTCAATATTTCTTGCTGCGCCAAAGAAACGTTTAGGCTTTTGAAGTGCATTAGCATCAACACCACCTGAAAGTATTTTTCCTGATGCAGGTGATACAGTATTGTATGCGCGAGCAAGTCTTGTGATAGAGTCAAGAAGAATTACAACGTCATGACCACATTCTACCATTCTTTTAGCTTTTTCAAGAACGATATTGGCAATTTTGACGTGTCGTTCGGCAGGTTCGTCAAATGTTGAAGCGATAACTTCAGCATTAACACTTCTCATCATATCGGTAACTTCCTCAGGACGTTCGTCAATAAGAAGAATCATTATGTACGTTTCCGGGTGATTTTCGGCTATTGCATTTGCGATATCTTTCAGTAATATTGTTTTACCTGTTTTCGGAGGTGCAACTATAAGACCTCTTTGTCCTTTACCGATAGGGGCAAACATATCAACTACTCTCGTTGAAATATTACAACTTTTACCGCTACAAAGGTCAAATTTTTCATCAGGGAAGAGTGGAGTAAGGTGCTCGAATTGAACTCTGTCACGTATAAATTCCGGAGAACGACCATTTACACTGATGACGGTTGTCATCGGAAAATATTTTTCGCCATCGTAAGGCGGACGTATTTTGCATTGGACTACGTCACCTGTCTTTAGTCCCCATGACTTAATTTGCTGCTGTGTGAGATATACGTCATCAGGAGAACCGAGATAATTGTAGTCACTTGAACGTAAAAATCCAAACCCTTCGGGCATTATCTCAAGTACGCCCTGCGCTTCAATCAGTGCATCGAAATTATAGAGAGGTTGTGATGGTGTTTGCTGTTGATTTCTATTCTTTTTATTTTTCTTGTTTTGCCCTTGCACGGGTTGGTTCTGAGTATTTCTACCCGGTTCAGTGATATTTATAGGGCCTTGTTGCTGCGGAGCAGGTTGCTGCTGTTGTTGAGCATTAATATTATTTTGACGTTGCTGCTGTCTGTTGTTTTGTTGTTGTGCGTGTTGAGTTTGATTTTGAGGTTGTTGCTGGCTATTCAGTGCAGCTTCTTCTCTTTCTTTTTGTGAGCGGGGTGTAAACTGCTTGCCATGACTTCTTGGGAAAAAAAAACCGAAATCAAAATCTCTTTTAGACTTAAAATCTTGAACCTTAGATTCTTCATTAGGTGATTCTTCTGCTATAACAACCGTATTTTCCGAGGTGTTAACTACCGGAGTCACTTCGCCTTGCGTTACATTCTCGGTAGTACTCTCTTCTGTGACAGACACATCTTCTTGCTTAGTCTGATTTTCTACAACTTCAGCAGAAACATCTTTTGTCTCTTTATTTGCCTTAGGTTTTCTGCCTCTTTTCTTTGGCTGTGGTGTCGTTGCTGATTCTTGAGCAGGATTCACTTCAGCAGTAACTTCGGATTTAACAGATGATTCCTCATTACCTGTATTTTCAACTTCAGGTAGTGTTACTTTCTCTGCAGTTTTATCCACCTTTTGAGCCTTAGGTCTGCCCGGACGCTTTTTATCCTTAGGAGAAGCAGATTCCTTCTTGTCTTCAGAATTTTTCTTTTGTTTTTTCTTTTCTTGAACGACAGAAGATGCAGCAGCGTGGTCTTCTGCTTGCTTATCAAGAATCTGATAAATTATTTCTTGTTTTTTTTCAGGGTCATACTTTTTGATGCCCATAGATTGTGCCACAGATTGGAGACTTGCATCGTCCATTGTGGATAATTCGGTGATATTATACATAAGTTCGTTTCTGCATAATTGTTACACAAAACCCCGAAACGGTTTACGTAACTAAAGCAATAATGAAATTAATTTTATGGATTAAAAATCTATTTTCGGTATCTAATTCTGTCTTGATGCTTCACTGAAATAAAGAATATGGAGAAGTAGAAGTGAAGATCGCAATATATCTTGAAAAGGAGTTATTGGGTATAACAGAATTTTAATGTGATAAAATATACATTGCGGCTAAAAGCATAGATAAATTTGAACTCGCCGTCAAATGTTCTGCAAATTTAACACCAATTTTTCAAAACAACAAATTTTGAAGCTAATTTATAGTTTTTACAGTTCAATTAGAATCTACATCAATAATTCATATTGTAAACCGGAATAGTCGGCAAATTATGACTCAGACGATTGGTGTCGCATTGATATTTACTTACCGATGCAGAACCTGCTGAAAATATTAGTAAGGATATCTTGGGAGGTGATGTTACCGGTGATGGTGCCGAGATGGAAGATTGTTTCACGGAGATCTTGAGCGATAAGATCACCGGATAGATTATCTTGCAAACCGGAGATAACACGTTGAGAGGTATCAGCGGCTTTTGTGAGGGCTTCACAGTGACGCAAGTTCGTTATCATTACGTTGTCTGTTTCATCATTGGCAGCAACTGTTTTTTGCAATTCTTTTAACAACGCATCTATCCCTGTTCCATTCTTTGCAGAAATGGGTAAGATAGGGACTTCTGATGAGATTTTGCAGTCTTTCAGAGCCTCACGTATCTTATTTGTTGTCAGGACAGTGCCATCTAAATCCGATTTATTCAGTGCTATAATAAGTTTTGTCAAATCATCTGATTCTATATTATTATGAATATACTGTAATGGCTGCGTGTTAAGCGGTTGAGTTAAATCAATTACAAGAATGACAATTCGAGCATGACTTATTGCAGAATATGCACGGTCAATACCTATGCTCTCAATTTTATCGGTTGTATCTCTAAGTCCTGCCGTATCCATAAATCGGAATAGATAGTCGCCCACTTCTATTGTATCCTCTATAATATCGCGAGTAGTACCATGGATATCACTTACGATAGCTTTGTCATCACCTAGAATGGTATTTAACAGTGATGATTTTCCGGCATTTGTTTCACCGACAATAGCAACCGGTATTCCATCTTTTATAGCAGAACCGGATTTAAATGAATGAAGTAATCTATTTACTTCTGTATTGACGTCTATTGCTATTTTAAGTAACTTTTTGCGTGAAGCAAATTCAACATCTTCCTCCGAGAAATCCAATTCAAGTTCAAGCAATGATGCTAATTCAAGCAACTGTTCTCTTAATGATGATAAACGTTTTGAAAAGCCACCGCGCATCTGATTTATAGCTATTCTGTGAGCTGCCTTAGAAGACGATGCAATCATATCGGCAACAGCTTCTGCTTGTGCGAGGTCTAATTTCCCGGAAATAAATGCTCTGCGAGTGAATTCCCCGGGATCCGCAAGTCTTGCACCGGAAGATATAAGTGCATTTATTAATTGTCGCTGTATATACTTGGAACCATGTACTGAAATTTCCACAACATTATCACCCGTGAATGAATTTGGCGCCTTAAAAACTGTGACAAGTGCTTGGTCCAAAACAGAACCGTCACAATCCAATATATTTCCCAAATGGGCGGTGTGAGATTTGACCTGAGACAAATCCACGCCTTTCCAAAGACTTTGGGTTATCATGATAGATTCAGGACCGCTAACCCTTGCCACTGCGATACCTCCGATACCGGGTGGGGTTGATATTGCACAAATTGTATCAGTCATATTCTATTTATTTACAGATTTTTAAGAAAAGATATGGTGGCTGTAGGGTCTTGAGATCCAAAGACATAACTTCCGGCAACGACAATGTCTGCGCCTGCTTTAGCAAGAAGAGGTGCGGTTTCTGCATTAACGCCGCCATCTATTTCAATAAGCGGCTTGTTGTTTGATTTGCTGATTAACTCACGCAATTTCTGAAGTTTGTTTATAGTGTTAGGTATAAACGTTTGTCCTCCGAACCCGGGATTAACAGACATCAATAGAATCATATCAACATCTTCCACAATGTCTTCAAGCATAACCACTGGTGTGGCAGGATTCAATGTTACAGCAGCTTTCATTCCTGCATTACGAATCGCTTGAACAGTACGATGAAGGTGAGTACATGCTTCCTGGTGAACATTCATAAACTCCGCACCGAGGTCTCTAACTTGCGAAATATAATTCTGAGGATTTACAATCATCAAGTGAACGTCAAGAGGTTTTTGGGCATATTTGGCAATGGCTTGCATTACGGGAAAGCCAAATGAAATATTGGGGACAAATACTCCGTCCATTACGTCAAGGTGGAAATAATCAGCCTCGCTATTGTTAACCATCTCAATATCAGCATATAGATTAGCAAAATCGGCTGATAACATTGAAGGTGCTACTTTCATAATTATGATTCTTTATTATGTTTTTTAATAAATGCACTATATAGTATGTAGAGAACACAAAAAGCAAATATTACTATTCCGAAAAGGGATAAGTATCCATTGTATTCTTCAACTTTATTATACAATTCTTCCAACGAAACAGACTGAGCAAGCCAAAAGCCGAGAGCTGCAAGGATTATGTTCCAAACAAGTGCTCCGAGGCTCGTGTAAAGACAGAATACCCAAAATCTCATTTTGGCAAGTCCGGCAGGTATTGAAATTAATTGTCTTACAGCCGGGATAAGTCTGCCTATGAATGTTGAAATAGCTCCGTGTTTATCAAAATATTTTTCAGCGTGTTCTACTTTTTGTTGATTCAGCAAGCACGCATGGCCGAATTTACTGTTTGCGAAAGAATATACGATAGGACGACCTACTGTTAATGCCAATACATAGTTAATGACAGCACCCACGAGTGCTCCAAGTGTGGCAAAAATAACTACTAGAAATATATTCATATCATTAGTAGGACCTCCTGCAGCCGCAAGATATGCAGCCGGTGGCACAATCACCTCCGAAGGAAATGGGATAAAAGAACTTTCAATCACCATAAACAAAAATATAAATGTGTATGATGCATTGTTAACAAACCAATCAAAAATAGTTGCTGCATTCAGATAATCAGTAATGGAAAGTGTAATTAGTAAGTCCGTCATTTTTAGAGTTATATAAAAGTTTTATTTAAGTATTGCTATCAAAAATATATTAATAATCATACAATAATTCCATATCATCAACATAAAGTATACTGCCATTACCACCCGTAAAGTAGTCACCGTATTTACTTGCAGAAGCTACAATAATGATGTATTTTGGAATTCTTTGAGTATCGTTATAATCCAATGTAATTTCAAAAGTGGTGTAATTATCAACTGATTGACCATACTGTACGTTACCATAAGCAATCACAGAAGGGTCTTTAGGGTTAAACAGCTGCTGGTTTTTAGGATTTGTCCTGATGGTGCAAGGTTCATTAGCATCAAAAAGAGCTGTCCAAACAATAGCAGTATCCGGCCGACCTTTAAGATTTTCAAAGCCTGCTGAAGTATGAGAAATAGGTGTGCAGACATACTTCAATTTACCTTTTAGTTTTGTAGGTCTTTCCTTAAATTCTTTACCGAAACTTAGAATGCCGTTAGTACCGTCAGTTGCAACATATTTACCTGTGAAAATATTTCCTGCAGCAAGTTTGCCTACAACACCAATACCAACGAATTTGGTCTCAAGCATAGCAGCTTTTCCACTGCCGGAAAAAGTATCATTAGTAGGCGTACTGTTGCTGTTTCCTAATGTTGTTGCGCCCTTATTACCGGTATCCCAAAAAGATTCACCGCCTTCTGCCCAAGGATTCCATACCTTACCATCAAGCCACCAATCATCAAAACTTAAATTGGGTACTTGGATAGATGAACCTGTTGTAAATTCAATTTCAGCGCCATAATCTTCGCCGCTGAAAGACCGTGCAATATAAGCGGTTTGCGGTTCAAGATGGATAAGTCTTGCGTAATAAGAGCCCCCGTTATGGGTAATCCAATTTTCCGGAGCTTTGGTCCAATCGTTATCAGTAGATTTCTTGTATTCAACACCATTTTCTTTACCTTCCTGGGCTTCACAATACACCCAAGCAACATTTGTCCACGCATCTACTCGGAGAGTTGAAACTGTGGACTTTGTAGTGTTTACATAAATAGTCCATTGTTCGGTACGTCCATGGTTCGTAATCTCAACAGTAACAGGATTTGTAAAATCTACAGTTTTTCCACTTATATCCGGTTTCATTTCGGAGCCTTCCGCTCCAAGTTTAATGGATTGAATTTTAACGGCTGTGGTATCACTACCGTCAGGCACGGCAGCAACAACGCGTTTGCCTATAGCATCAATCGTAGATGAACCTACCTGATTTGCTACAGTGAAGTACCTTTCAATATTTTGAACACCCTTTATGGTCCACAAATAATCCTGGAAAAGCGAAAGAGTAACATAAACGTCTTTACTAAGGTCAATATTTTCCATTAGATTTGCTCCGGATATTTTAGAATTCGGTGTTATGGAGTAAGCAGATACTCGCACATTCTTAATATCAGTAGATTCTTTCAGATACACAGTCACTACTTTATTCACAGAATCAACTTCTGCACTTTTAAGCGAACCATCAACTTCAAATGACAAGAAGTTAGCCTGAATGCGAGGGTAGGGAATATCGTTCTTAAGACAACTACCGAGAGTAGTAGCAAACAGGAAAAATAATATATATTTTAAAAGATGCTTCATTATGCTAATTCTTAAATGTATATAGCCAAACCAAAGTTTATATTAAAAATATTAAATTTGAAATTTGCGCCACTTGAAAATCGAGAACCTTCGTATTTTCCGTCAGTAACTTGTTTCTCCTTACTCATTTTTACTCCGAAAACGCCAAAAGAGACATTAAAACTGGCATTATCCATCATAAAAACACATATACCGGGACTGAAATTGAGGCTTGCAGTAGTACTCGTAGTCTTAGTATCTTTAGGTTCGTCATTGTAAATTCGCTTAAATCTGCTTGATCCGCTGCCAAAACCTAAAGCGACTTCATTATATACAGCAAATCGCTTTTGACGTCCAAGTCCTACATAATATCTGTAAAACGCTGATGTTGAATAGTTTTCAGAGTAATAGCTTACATCGTGAAGCGAAAAATTGATATCATCGTCAAAATCAACTGACAAGTTTGACAAATCGGTAATTGTACGAGTATAATTTAAGTTCAATCCAATACACTGATTGTTATTGAAAAAGTAAGTGATTGAAGGTTTAAGGGAATATGCTTTGATTTTTAAATCCAGATTTTTCAATATTGACAGTACTTGAATATCATCAGTATTAAATTCTCCGTAAGAGGCAGTCAAACCGAATGCCCATTGTCCTTTAGGGATTATAAGATAGTTATACAACCCTCTGTCGTATCTACCATAGTTTTTCTGCGGAATAACTATACTTACCGTGTCTTCACCAATTATAACCTTTTCATCTAAGATTGATTCATCTATGTCCAATGTATCAACCGGAATTTTTTTGTTATTTGTAAATCGGTCCAATATATTGCCGTCAACGTAAGTATTCTTGGATTCCAAATCCCATGAATACACAAATTGTGTAGCAAAATAAATACTAAATATTATTGTAATTATGTAACGCATAATAATCATAAATAAAATACTACACCAAATGAGATTGACAACAAATTGATTTTAAAATTAGCTGATTTACTATTGCTGTTTGCAACATAAATTCTATCTGTAGTAGCTTTAGTGTGAGTATAGTTAAAACCTAAAACTCCGACATTTACTTCAACTGCAGAATAGTTATTCAAAAACATTATCATACCCGGTGCCAAACCGACGTTAACGGAGTAATTTCTCTGGAATGTACCTGTAAGATCATCTCCGGAGCCGTTGCATAATTTCGATTCACCGCCACCGAACTCAAGTTGAGCTTCAGCAAACATTCCGAATCGTTTATTTCTACCAAAACTGAAATAATTGCGGAAACAAGCCATACCGTAAAAGTTATGACTAAGAGAGTACAAATTATCAATGTCATAACTTGTCTCACTGTCCAATATCACATTAGCAGCATCTACTTTAATGAGCGAGCGTTGGTACGATAATCGTCCGCCTGCAGCCATATTGTCTTTAAAACAATACATCAACATCGGACTAACCTTAAAGGAGTAATTGTTACCGTTTATATTTTCAACAATAAAAAATTGGAAGTCTTTATATTCACCTTGCGAAAAACTAACATTGACACCTGTAATCCACTGACCTTTAGGAATAAACGTATACTGATCAAGTCCTCTTCGGAAATGTTCCTGAGAATATAATCCCAATGCAGTACATATAAATATCAGTGTAATAATTAATTGTTTTCTGAACATTATGATAAACTTTACTGTCAATTAATGCATATAATCTGCAAAGTTACGTTTTTTTTAGCCTTTTGTAGCAAAATATTCGCTAAATTTGCACAAAATAATAAGATAAATGATATATCCGAACACAATTGAGCACAAAATAGGTTTTGATGTAATACGTTGCGACTTGGCAGAGTTATGCATTTCACAAGGTAGTAAAATTTTGGTAAATGAAATGTCGTTTTCAACTGATTATGACACTATTAACCGTCAGATAACTCAAGTAGATGAAATGTGTAAGATTAATTCATCTTCGGAATTGTTGCAGATAATTGAAGTGCCAAACTTTGATGAAGCACTCAAGAAAATATCTATCATCGGCTTCTATTTATCGGCAAAAGAGCTTTTTGAATTAAACAGAGTACTGTCTTCATCACTTGAAATATCAAGATTTTTCAGCAATAAAGTAAACGAAGATGGCTTTACGCCTTACCCTGAACTACACAAAATAGTAACTGAGATTAATCCATTACAGCAGGTTGCAGTGATAATAAGCCGTGTGATTGATAAATTCGGCAATATAAAAGATAGTGCATCACCGGAACTTTCAAGAATACGTCGGGAGCTTCAACATCTATCAGGAAGGATATCCTCTATTATGAAACGTGTTGTATCCAAAGCCATTACCGATGGTGTGTTATCTCCTGAAACAAACCCGTCAATACGTGACGGACGACTTGTGATACCTGTCCAGCCTATGCACAAGAGGAGTATTCCCGGAATTATTCACGATGAGTCTTCTTCAGGCAAAACATATTTCGTAGAACCGGCTGAAATCGTAGAGGCAAACAATAAGATCCGTGAACTTCAAATTGAAGAAAAGCAGGAAATAATCAAAATACTGACAGCGGTCACCGATGAATTACGACCTTATTTGCCTGACATAAAACAAGATATTGATATATTATATCTTTTGGACTTTATTCATGCAAAATCATTATTCGCAGCAAAGACAGGTTGTACAAAACCTACTATATCAAAAAAGCCTGAATTGGAATGGTACCATGCTGTTCACCCCGTGTTGTTAATGACACTTCAACGTCATAACAAAGAGATGGTCCCTCTTGACTTGAAATTATCAAAAGATAAAAGAATACTTATCATATCCGGACCTAATGCCGGGGGAAAGTCAGTATGCTTGAAAACAGTCGGAGTGGTTCAGTATATGCTGCAGTGTGGTATGTTGCCACCTGTATATGAAAATTCTCACGTTGGCATATTTGACAAATTATTCATAGATATCGGTGATGACCAATCTATTGAAGATGACTTGAGTACATATAGTTCTCACTTGAAAAATATGAAGTTTTTCACAAGAAACTGTGATTCAAATACACTTTTCCTTATAGATGAATTCGGTGGTGGCACAGAACCATTAATAGGCGGTGCTATAGCTCAAGCTATATTGAAAGATATTAATGAAAAAAAGTCTTGGGGTGTGATAACGACTCACTTTCAAAATCTTAAACAATTCGGTGAAGAAACACCCGGAATTATAAATGGCTCAATGCTTTACGATAAGCAGCAGATGCGACCACTATTTAAATTATCCGTAGGCCATCCTGGAAGTTCCTTTGCTATTGAGATAGCAAGAAAAATAGGATTACCACAAACTATCATATCCGATGCACAAGAAATTGTGGGTAGTGATTATATAAATTTTGACAAGTATCTATCAGACATAATAAGGGATAAAAAGTACTGGGAAAATCGACGTCTTGAAATTAAAAAGAAAGAGAAAAAAATTGACGAAATTATCACACAGTACGAAGATGCTGCATCTACTCTCAGAGAACAACGCAAGACTATCATTTCTCAAGCAAAAGACGAAGCACGAGAAATATTAGCAAAATCAAATGCGGCTATTGAACGTGCTATCCATGACATAAGAAAATCCCAGGCTGAAAAGAATGCCACTATTGAAGCAAGAAAAACTGTTGAAAAAACTAAAACGGAACTATCACCGGACACCGCAATATCAGACCACCCGCTCCTAAAAAATACTCCACAAAAAAAACGTCAACCTAAGCCGCAAGATACAGCCACTAAAAATCACACTTTGGCAGTAGGGGATAATGTCAAACTTGATGGCGAAGGAACTGTAGGAGTAATACTTGAAATTGTAGGGAAAAATGCAGTCACAGCTTTTGGAAATCTCAAGACATCTGTCCCGTTAAAACGACTTAAATACACTACTGCAAAAATACGAGAAGCGCAAGTTAAGTCAAATGTTTCAGTATCAGACAGCAGTAGAGACAGATTGTTAAATTTCAAGCATGAAATTGATGTACGCGGGATGAGGGCAGATGAAGCGGTTCAGGCTGTAACGTATTTTATCGATGATGCCGTCCAATTCAATGCCTCTATTGTGAGAATATTGCATGGAACAGGCACGGGAGCATTACGCCAAGTAATTCGTCAATACTTAAATGCTAATCCCGCAGTTAAGTCATTCAGAGATGAAGACGTAAGATTCGGCGGAGCAGGAATAACAGTAGTGGAATTAGAATAATTTGCCAAACAAATACCGAATAATACTATTTTTTGGCATAATTATTGTAACTTTGTGGAAGTCCACAGAAATTAATTATATGGAAGCAAATTATTCAAAGGATTTACAACTCGTATTAAACCGAAGTAGGAGAGAGGCAATGAGGCTATATAATAATGTAGTCACACCGGCTCACTTACTACTTGCTATTCTTGCAGACACACATGGTAAAGGTGTAAAAATAATGGAAGGAGCTGTTCCCGAGGTCCCTTTGTATCAATTAAGGCAACAACTGTCGGAGTCACTCGTAAACAAGGAGCACTATGAAGGCGAAATATTGGTGAGTGATTTATCTAATCGAATTATCAAACTGTCTGTAATTGAAGCAAAAATGCTGAACAAAGACATAGTTGACGTTGAACATCTATTGCTGGCAATATTTCACAATGTTGAAGTGATGAATATGCCTTTTATTCAGCCATTTTTATCTGCCGGACTTACGTACGAAGCATTACAGAACTATGTGAAATACGACTTCGAAGAAATACAGAGAATCAATCAAGATAACGATGAAGATTTTCCATCTGATTCCGAAGACGATGAGCCTGACGATGACGAAGAAGACGATGAAGCAACAGAAGAATCCAAGTCTTTTTCACAAAAAACTTCTGATACGTCTTCAAGTAGAAAATCGCAACAACAGAGCGCCGGCAATACTCCGCTTCTTGATAAATTCGGCAGAGATATGACAAAAGCTGCTGAGGAAGGTAGATTAGATCCTGTTATCGGCAGAGACACTGAGATTGAACGTCTTGCACAAATACTTAGCAGACGTAAGAAGAATAATCCCGTGCTTATAGGAGAACCTGGTGTAGGTAAATCCGCTATTGTAGAAGGACTTGCACTGAGAATTGTTCAACGTAAAGTGTCAAGAATTCTGTATAATCGTAGAGTCGTATCACTTGATATGGCATCAATAGTAGCAGGAACAAAGTACCGCGGTCAGTTTGAAGAAAGAATTAAAGGCATTTTGTCGGAACTCGCCAAGAACAAAGATGTGATACTTTTCATAGATGAGTTACACACTATTGTAGGAGCAGGCAATGCTGCAGGTTCAATGGATGCTGCAAACTTATTAAAACCGGCATTAGCACGCGGTGAAGTCCAATGTATAGGCGCTACTACGCATGATGAGTACCGAAAAAATATTGAAAAAGATGGTGCATTGGAACGTCGTTTCCAAAAAGTTGTTGTAGAACCGACTTCTGCTGAAGAAACTTTGGGAATTCTCCATAACATCAAAGATAAGTACGAAGATCACCATAGAGTTAAGTACACAGAAGAAGCCCTTGAAGCATGTATATCACTCACAGAGCGTTATTTATCTGACCGCAATTTTCCTGACAAGGCAATAGATGCACTTGACGAAGCCGGTGCGCGGGCTCATATCACAAGTGTTTCAGCACCAAAAGAATTACTTAAACTTGAAGCTGAAGTAAAGAATTTTGATGACTTAAAACTCAAAGCTGCAGCTGAGCAAGATTTTGAAAAAGCTGCTGCATTCAGAGATAAAGAGCAACAAGCCAAGAGATTGCTTACGGAAGAGCAGTTAAAATGGGAGCAACAATTAGATGACCAGCGTGTCACTGTTGACCAAGACAAAGTGGCTGAAGTTGTTGCAATGATGACAGGCGTTCCTGTTCAACGAATAGCGCAAGCTGAAGGAACGAGGTTGCGCCAAATGCTGCCGGACTTAAAGAGTAAAATTATAGGTCAAGATGCTGCAATAGAGAAAGTTGTGAGAGCAATTCAGCGAAATAGAGTAGGGCTTAAGGATCCTAACAAGCCGATAGGTACGTTTATGTTCCTTGGTCCTACAGGTGTAGGTAAGACTCATTTGGCAAAGAAGCTGTCAGAGTACTTATTTGATTCTCCTGATGCCCTAATCAGAATTGATATGAGTGAATATATGGAAAAATTCACTGTGTCACGTCTTGTAGGAGCGCCTCCGGGCTATGTTGGCTACGAAGAGGGCGGACAGTTGACGGAGAAGGTTCGCAGAAGACCATATTCCGTTGTTTTACTTGACGAAATAGAAAAGGCTCACCCTGACGTATTTAATTTATTTTTTCAGGTAATGGACGAAGGTCGTTTAACCGATAGTTTAGGTCGTAAAATTGACTTCAAGAACACATTAATTATAATGACTTCAAATATCGGTGCGAGACAATTAAAGGATTTCGGTGCAGGCATAGGATTTGCTACGCCGTCAATAGAAGATAAGGAGTATAGTCACGGAATACTGCAAAAAGCTCTCAATAAAGCATTTGCTCCGGAATTCCTTAATAGAATTGATGATATCGTAATGTTTGAACCTCTGAACAAAGACGCTATATTTAAGATTATTGATATAGAACTAAATGGATTCCTGAAACGATTTAATTCGCTCGGCTACGCCTTATCAATCAGTCCGACGGCAAAAGAGTTTATTGCAGAAAAAGGATATGACCCGCAATTCGGTGCAAGACCTTTAAAGCGTGCAATTCAGAAATATCTTGAAAATGAGATTGCTGAAATGATAATATCTTCAAGACTTCTACCCGGAGATACTATTAAAGTTGATTTTGACAAGGTAGACAATAAGATTACTACGGACATCGTTCACATCGCAGATAGTGATGAAGAAGAAGATATCAAAGAATAAATGATATATGAAAGGGTAGTCAACAATTTAAGTTGACTGCTCTTTTTATTCTAATATACAATAATGCTTTTTTATTGCTTAAGGCTATTTTACATAATCGTGATTATAGGAAACTAATATACACAAATTTTTACCGCTATTTCATTAAAAATTTTCTGTGTAAAAAAAAATTCGTAACTTTGAAGAAAATATAAATCATACAATCTTTAATCATGAAATTACTTACATTTTCACTTTTAGCGGCATCATTGTCTTTATCGCCATTAGCTGCATCTGCAGCACATTCCAAAACGTCGGCACCACATAAAGTAATACTTCATGCTTGGTCATGGTCATTCAACACCATTGCAGACAATATGCGCAATATTGCAGCCGCAGGATACGATTTCGTTCAGACATCTCCTGCACAAGCGTGCTACGTTGGAGATAACGGAGGAATGGCACTTTTCAGCGAGCCCGGCGATTCTATCCAAGGCAAATGGTACTACTATTACCAACCCACAGATTGGACAATAGGAAATTATATGCTGGGAAACAGAGATGAATTCAAGGCTATGTGCGATAGCGCATACAAATACAACGTCAAGATACTTGTAGATGTTTTGCCGAACCATACAGCAGTGGACCATACAGCAGTATTGCCGGGATTAGATAATGCAGTGGGAGGACATGAAAATCTATTCCACGCTAACGGATTCAAAAATATTGAATTATGGAACGATAGATACGAGTGTACAACAGGTATGATGGGAGGTCTGCCTGACGTAAATACTGAAAATCCGGATTTCCAGTATTACTATATGCAGTACGTAAATGAATTGATAAACCTCGGAGCACGCGGATTCAGATACGATACCGCAAAACACATTGGCTTGCCGTCAGACCCGCTTGATGCAAAATCCAAGGTAAATAATTTTTGGCCTATAGCTACAGGTAGAGAGGCTGTAAAAAGCCTTTCATTACTTATGCCTGACAGCCTTTTTATTTATGGCGAAGTACTACAAGATAAAAACATAAAAGAAGCCGAGTATGCTGAATATATCGGTCAAACTGCAAGTGCTTACGGTCAGTTGCTGAGAGATGCTTTAGCTAAACAAAACTTCAATAATGATGAATTGAAATCATGGAATCACCCTGTTGATGCTTCAAAATTAGTAACGTGGGTAGAATCTCATGACACATATTGCAATGCAAATGAATCGGCATCACTTTCCGATGACCAAATTAAAATCGGTTGGGTTTTAATTACATCAAGAAAAGGCGGAACTCCCCTATTCTTCAGTCGTCCTGCCGGAAGTTCTAAAGAAAATGTGTGGGGACATAACCGTATAGGCGAACGCGGAAATGACTCATTCTTCAATCCTGAAGTTGTGGCAATTAATGAATTCAGACATAAAATGGCTGACGAAGATGAAAATATCTCTATATCAAAAGACGGTAGCGTAGTTATTGTATCTCGTGGAAATAAAGGTTTCGTGGTACTAAACTTTACTGAAAAGCCACAAAAAGTTAAAATGGAAACAGCTCTTCAAGATGGTGAATACACTGATAATGTCTTTGGAAATAAGTTCAAAGTAAAAAATGGTATTTTAATCGGTAAAATTGAGCCGTTAAAATCATATATCATTTATAATAACCTGTAAAACAATCTATTATAGAAATATTTATAAGGCTGCACCATACTTTTAAGGCGCAGCCTTTTTTATTCTCTTGCAAATCCACGACAAAATGACTAATTTTGTATTAAATAATTGAAAGGGTTATTTATGCCAAGGATAGATTCTGAAACAGTAAACAAAATATTAGATGCTGCTGACATTGTAGAAGTGGTGAGTGACTTCGTGCACTTGCAACGTCGCGGCGCCAATTATATAGGATTGTGTCCATTTCACAATGAAAGGACTCCATCTTTTTCTGTTTCAAAATCCAAAGGTATCTGCAAGTGTTTCAGTTGCGGCAAAGGAGGTTCGGCAGTAAATTTTATAATGCTACATGAGCAAATGACCTACCAGGAAGCCCTTCGTTACCTTGCTAAAAAATACAACATTGAAATTGTTGAAAAAGAGCTTACACCTCAAGAAATAGAGCAAGCGACTGAACGCGAAAGTATGCTTGCCGCAAACGAGTTTGCGTTACAGCATTTTCAACACAATCTTACTGAGACACTTGAAGGTCAAAATATAGGTCTTGCATATTTCAGACAA
Organism: Bacteroidales bacterium; assembly: GCA_022768005.1. Taxonomy (GTDB): domain Bacteria; phylum Bacteroidota; class Bacteroidia; order Bacteroidales; family Muribaculaceae; genus CAJUPY01. The sequence continues at coordinate 20,126 of JALEMF010000052.1, forward strand.
CGTGGAATAAACGACGAAATGGTTAGCAAGTTTAAATTAGGCTATTCCATTGACAAGCGTGACGATTTACTGAAAGCTGCAGTTTCAAAGGGTTACAAAGAAAAATACTTACTTGAAACGGGTCTTATAGGAAAAAGCGAAAAAGGTGAATATTACGATAGGTTCCGAGGTCGTGTCATATACCCTGTTGCTTCTATTTCAGGTAAGATTGTAGCATTTGGAGGACGTGTTTTACGCAGTGATAAGCCAGGTGGTAAATACGTAAACTCCCCTGAGTCAATTATTTACCGTAAAAGTTATGAACTTTACGGACTTTATCAAGCAAAGTCCGCAATAGTAAAACGGAATAAGTGTGTCCTCGTGGAAGGATATATGGACGTCATTTCAATGCACCAAAAAGGCGTTGAAAATGTCGTAGCGTCATCAGGCACTTCACTTACAGAAGGACAAATACGACTAATACACCGCTTTACTGACAATATTACAGTGATTTACGATTCTGATGCTGCCGGAATCAAAGCATCACTTAGAGGTATTGATATGATACTTGCCGAGGGTATGAATGTAAAAGTATTACAACTGCCCCCGGGAGACGACCCGGATTCATATTCTCAGACACATTCTTCTACTGAAGTGGAAGAATACTTATCCACTCACGAAATTGATTTTATCAAGTTCAAAATCAACATTCTTCTTGAAGGTGTGGGTAATGATCCTATTCAGAGGGCAAAAGTTGTATCTGACATCGTTAAAAGTATTGCCGTTATTCCTGATGAAATCGCTCGCGCATCGTACATTAAAGAGTGTAGTTTTACATTAAACTTTGACGAAAAAATTTTATCAAACGAAGTTGCAAAAGTCCGCAACAATATCTTAGAACAGGAATTTAAAAAGGTCAAAGCTGAAGAAGCAAAGCGTGAATACGGAGATGATAATAATGATAAGTCTGACACTCAGCAAAAGGTTGAACAACAAGTAGCAGAATCAGACTCAACTGCAGACGTCTTTATAGGTGAAATTTTAAAGAAAGACAGGTCTCAGCAACTAAAGCCTTACGAGGAGACTATATTACGCTACGTATTAAAGTACGGTTTTGGTGAATTTAAGGCAGGTGTTGATGATAAAGGACAAAGTATAGTTTGTACAGTGGCTGACTATATCAGGACTGCTATGGACCAAGAAAAACTTAGTTTTTCTATTAGTAAATATCAACACATTTTTGATGCAGTTTTGTCACTCCGTGATACTTGGGAATCAGAGAAACTAATCTTTAATGAACAGGCATTGTATATTAGAAAACAGCAATGGATTGACGGCGAAGAGAAAATTAGGCGAGAGGCACAAACACTTGATGAAATAGAACGCAAGGAAAAAGACCTTTTAGCAGAATGTGACGCTGATTATTTTAAGGCACTTAAAGATTTTGACTTTAACTTTGTAGAACGCAGATTGGCATCTTCACCTGACGATGAAATCAGAAATACAACTACTGATCTCGTTACAGAAAAATACCAACTAAGCAAAATACACACAAAATACGCTAACATTCCTGAAGAACGTGATACCCTTAATGAACTCCTTCCTCGTTCTATCTTTGAACTTGAAAATGCCATTCTCGAATTGGATATCACAGACCTTAACGATGGACTTAAAGCTGAAAGTAGCAAGCCATCACCTGATTCCGGTTTAATAGTTTCTATTATGGCTAAGATTCTTGAAAAGCAGAAACTTAAAAAAGTGTATGCCAAGCTCATTGGGGATAGAGTAATTACTCCGGTTTCAAGGATGTAATCAAAACTTTGGCAGTATTCCTATGAAGAACTCAAAGTTTATCCCGGGCATTGGGTGTGACAATATTGAAACGTAATCTTCATTAAATAAGTTATTTACTGCCAACTTTAAGTTTAAATCCAATTTCTTGAACGTAAGTTTTCTTTCCAATGAAACATTATTCATATAGTAAACAGGGAGTCTTCCTGAAAGAGTTACGTCACCGCTTGACATAGTATATCGTCTGCTATAATAGCACCATTTATATTGGAATGCCCATTGTCGCCAAGTCAGTCGCCCGGTGATTGATGATGAATGTTCCGGTATATACGGCAGTTGTTTACCAACTGATTTGTCAGCCGGAGATGTTGGCTCGCCATCGTTGATTGACGGAGTCCACGAATAAGAGCCATTCATATCCAAAAATAGATTCTTATAGAAAGCAAATCCGAGTGCAAGATTAGTTTCTATTCCGTATGAATGAACTTTTTTTACGTTCTCGGGTGAAAAGAATCCTTTTGTTGTAGGTAGCCAAAGAATCCAGTCATCTATCCATGATTCAAACCAATTCAAGCCACCGGATAATTTAAATCCGGTCAATTTACTAAGATTATAACTCACTCCTACATCGTAAGTAATACCCTTTTCACTCTTTAAGTCCGGATTTCCGCCCGGAAAAAAGTACAAATCGTTAAGTGACGGGAATCTGTAGTTTTTAGACACAGAAGCTCTTGTCACCAAACCCAATCTCTTACATAAGACACCGTCTAAGGTAATCGCAGGTATTAATATCGGCTTTTTATTACCATATATTTCTTCTCGCAAAACGCCTGAAATACCGAATCGGTCAATCGGTTGCCATTTTACAGACTCCGAAAAAGAGCTTTCAGTCCGTCCTCGGTCATACCCGTCAATTACATTGACATTATTTGAAGAAGAAAGTGTCTTGTCCGTATTATTGACATTATGCCTGCGTACATCTGCATTTACGGAAAATAATAACTGATGAACAGGACTATATTCTCCGCCGGCATGTAAAAAGTAACTGTTGATTTTATTTCTTGAACAAGTCATGATAATCATTTCACCACTTCCGTTATCTCTCTTATAGTCATAACCGAGCCACGAGTTTACATAACCGATATTTGCATTTATTTGCCAATTACTCTTTCTGTGATTCCAAGAGCTCACTATTCTCAACGTATGTTCACGCTGTTTATTTTCAAAAGCTATGTCAGAACCATAATCTGTAGTCAACAGAGGCAACTCTCTGTCGGAATTCATATACCATGCTTTCAAACTGAATAAATCACCTTTATGATTATCGTACCACAGTTCTTGAAGAATGTGAAAATCGTAAAATGCGCCACTCCTATTCTTTTCTTTCGGGTGATACTGTCCGATTATGTTTTTATTTTCATCATAAATATTTACTTTCTTATCATAGTTAGTGTAAGAATAGTCGTTCGCTGACGATGAATATACTACTCTGGTACGAGTGGAGAACTTATCGTTCTTGTACCCTATCCTGAGAAATTCATCAAAAGTTCTAAAACTACCGGCACCCTGAATATATCCAACGTCAAATCCGTCATCTTCCTGTTCTTTCGTACCTAATGACACTAAACCACCAAGTCCGCCACCCGTTTCGCCTACAGAAGATGAGCCGTAAAGCAATGATGCATCATCTATTAAGTAAGACGGAATCTGAGAAAAGTCTGTCATTCCCAGCATAGGGCTGTTTATAGGTATTCCATTCCACAAAACTTGAGTGTGTGATGAAGATGTACCGCGAAATGACACTGTTGAAAGCGTTGCACGACCATAGTTTTTGACAAAAAGACTTGAATTATAGGCAAGAATATCAGCCATTGATAATGCTATATTTTCTTTGAGCATTAATGAATCAAACTTCACTTTTACAACACCTATTTCTTTTAGCGGACGACGTTCCTCAAATGTCACTTCTTTCAAATTATAATGACGATTTTGTCCATTAAGAATAAACGGTACTAAAAGTAATATCGGATATATCTTATATTTCATATTAATTATTAGCAACTATAAATCCCGGGATTATACCCACATAAAAAGAATCTATCATATCTCCTTGCGAAGAATATCTATACACCATCCCCTGCTGTTGATAATCTATCGCATCAGCAACGTATATTTCATTTCTGAAGGAATCAAGCGACAATCCATAAAAAATAGTCCCGATATTTCTTATAAATGGGGTTGAAGGTAATTTTTCATCAGTTACACTCATTTTCCAAACGTCTTTATTCAGCCAATACAAGCACTTTCCATCAGAAGAAACGGTAAGTTCGGAAGGTGAATCCGTTATAGGAAATTCAAATGTTTTAACTACCTCAAATAGTGACAAATCAATTTTATTTAACTTTGGCTGTTCATAACCAGACGGACTGCCTTTGTATCCACCGTCAGTCAGCACCCACAAACAGCCATTGCAGTCAACTGCCATAGATTGTGGCTGCGCTCCTACTTCAATAGATTCAACAACGGCATCACTCCCGGTATCTATTTTAATCACTTGTCGCTGATGACTCCAGCATACGCAATAGACGTAGTCACCCACTTGAAGCATTTGCTCCGTTGAAGCAGTGCTTTGCTTCATTCCGGGTATTTCAATATACCCGGTAATCTCGTATCTCTCAGGATTCACTATTGCAATTCTATTATCCCATATCTGAGTGACGTATGCCTTGCTGTCATTTACAAAGTGAATATATCGAGGAGAAGTAAAACCTTCAATTCTTCCGATTTCTCTGAATGTCTTTAAGTCTATTTTAAAGACTACATGTGAATTATTCACTACAATCCAACCGGCATTGTTATGAATAGTCATTGACTGAGCCACGTCACCTAACTTCATTCCATTCGCACGGTAAAACACCTCGTTCTCTACTGTTTTTGTAGCCGGATCATAATACGACAATGATGCGTTTCCGTATTGAAAATTACCTTCATTAAGAATATAGACACCGTTGCCGTCAACAGCAAGGCTTGGCTCCAAACCTATAGATTCCCATTTCATACAACTACTGAATGAAATTGTAAGAAATAAGGATAGTAAATATATAATCTTATTTTTCATCTTTAATGTATTGATATGCCAGTCTCGGTTCTCCGGACTGCAAATAAATTATTCCGCAATACTTAAATCCATAGGAAATAACCAAGTCCTGCATTTTCACATTATCTTTGTGTGTATCAATCCTGATACTATCATAATAACGCTTTGCAAAGTCAAATGCAGTTCTACCAATTCCTCCGCAACTTCCGTCTGACGCAATTCTATGAATTGTTACGTATGGTATCCCCGTATTAATCCATTTCCCTTCAATCACTTTATATGTAGGGTCTTCTCCGGGAATCATACTGAATACGCCCACGATTTTTTCACCTTGAAGAACGGAATAACTTACGGCATTATTGATATCACTTATTATAATGGACTCGCTTGGATAGCCGTTATTCCACTGATTCATATTTCCACAACGACGCATATATAGGATTGCTTGCTCATAAATTTTCATAAGCTGCTTTATATCTTCCACCTTAGACTTCTTTATCAGTAAATCCATTGCCATTCTTTTTCTTGCAAATTTACGAAAAAACTTTGGCATTAGTCAGTATCTACTGCATAAACTACGGCTCTTTCATTTAAAGTGGAAGAAATTGATGTGTTTTTATAAATGAAAGCAAGTAAAGGTTACATCATCAGGGAGCCTCGGCGAGGCTCTGCTGTAAGTAACACCGTATAAGCACGTAGTACGCCATGCGGTGAAAGAATACCTCCATCTACATTCGCACATCGGGGATGTGCGGTCTGTGTTAGATGCGTTGTGTTTGGTTATATTTTCACAGACAGAACCTCGCCGAGGTTCGTTATATGTTGACGTTTCTATCTCAGGGTGGCGCACTATGTGCTTACCCTGAGTTACTTATAGCCGAAAGTCTCTTATGCCGTCGTGACCTATCACTTCGTGTAACACGGTATTCTCTACGTCTGCCACATCTGCATTATTTGGTACTACTACCACTACTTCACCTGTTGCAGTGTTGTACCAACCTTTTGCTTTTTTCTGACGTGGTGAGAGTCCTTCCATTTCTTTCTCACTCGTTATTACTCGCACAGGTGTATTCAAGTGCTCGGATATTTCTGTCGCTCTGCTCGTCTTTGACTCGGGGTCTGTGGCGGAGGTGGCTTTTGTTTTGGTCACTACCACTGCAGCAAGCCCTTTAGTACCGCTATTCT
>JALEMF010000085.1 GCA_022768005.1 Bacteroidales bacterium
CGTTCCGGAAGCACCTTCTTAAGTCCTCTAAGCACATTTTCCACGCTTACAACAGGGTCAACTTTAATAAGTGCGCCAAGAAGAATCATATTATAACTCTTCGCATTGCCGAACTCTATAGTAGCGTCCATAGCCTTAACCTCAAGAATACGAATATCCTTACGCTCCGGCTTATGATTAATACCGTACGGATCATAGATAAGCAACCCACCCGGCTTAACTGTTTTCTCAAACTTATCAAGACTCTGCTGATTAAGTATCACCGCTACATCGTAAGTATCTACAATAGGAGAATTAATAAGCTTATCACTTATCACAACAGTAACATTTGCAGTACCTCCTCGCTGTTCAGGACCGTATGACGGCATCCATGTCACTTCAAGGTCACTCATTAATGCACCGTAAGCCAAAATCTTACCCATGGACAAGACACCCTGTCCGCCAAAGCCTGCTATAATAATTTCCTGTTTCATTATTCTACATTATTTTTAAGGTCACCAAGTTGATAATGCTCGCCCATATGCTCTCTCATCCACAAGTTTGCATTATGCGGTGTCATTTTCCAACCTGAACTGCAAGTACCGAGAATTTCAATAACTGATGTACCCTTATTATTCATAGAATTTGCAAATGCCTGTTTAATAGCCTTCTTTGCCTTCTTCACGGCTGCAGGAGTATCCACGGACTGGCGAGTCACGTAGCAAGTTCCATCAAGTTTTGCAAGCAATTCCGATATATTCAGAGGATAACCGTTGAGATCCACACGTCTTCCGTAAGGCGTTGTAGCTGTCTTCATTCCCACAAGCGTTGTAGGAGCCATTTGACCGCCCGTCATACCGTAAATACCATTATTAATGAAAATAATAGTGATATTTTCACCGCGGTTTGCCGCATGTATTGTTTCAGCAGTACCGATTGCAGCAAGGTCACCGTCACCCTGGTAAGTAAACACAAGACGATCAGGATTAAGACGTTTTATAGCCGTAGCAAGAGCAGGAGCACGACCATGCGCTGCTTCAACCCAATCCACGTCAATATACTTATATGCAAACACCGCACAGCCAACAGGTGCTACACCTACCGCATTCTCAGCATATCCTTCCTCATCAAGAATTTCCGCTATTATTTTATGCACCACACCATGGCTGCAACCCGGGCAATAGTGCATCGTAGTGTCATTCAGCAGACGAGGCTTTGCATAGACACGATTTTCGGGACATATTATATCTTCGGGTTTCATAATCATTTCTCCTTATCTGTTATAAGTTCTTTCTTCAGAGCATTCAGTATCTCGGAAGGATTTGGTACAATTCCGCCCATTCTGCCGAAGTGACATACTTTCTTTCTTCTTCCTGTCGCCAGACGTACATCTTCTATCATCTGACCGGCATTAAGTTCTACTACCAATACTCCTTTACAGTTTTCAGCAACTTCCGCAATAGCATCGTAAGGGAACGGCCATAGAGTGATCGGTCGGATAAGTCCTACCTTTATTCCCTCTTCACGCGCATCTTCTATCGCTTTAAGGCATATACGTGCTACAGATCCGAAAGCCACCATCAAGTACTCGGCATCTTCAGTATGGTACGCCTTGTATCTAACTTCATTCTTCTCTATTTCACGATAAGTTCGCTGGAAACGCTCATTATTTTTTTCCATAATAGCGGAATCAAGCTCAAGAGAAGTCACCACGTTAGGTTTTCGTCCTTTTGAATGACCGGTTGCCGCCCACGGACATTGTTGCGCAATTTCTTCTTCGGTACGACGCTTGCGAGGCTCCGGAAGAACCACCTTCTCCATCATCTGCCCCACTACACCATCGGCAAGAATCATAGCCGGAGTGCGGTACTTAAATGCAAGGTCAAAACCGAGACCTACAAAGTCCGCCATTTCCTGTACAGTCGCAGGTGCAAGAACTATCAGATGGTAATCACCGTGACCGCCACCCTTAGTCGCCTGGAAATAATCACTCTGTGAAGGGTGAATAGTACCGAGACCCGGTCCTCCACGCATTACATTTACTATCAGAGCAGGTAACTCCGATGCCGCAAGGTAAGAAATACCTTCCTGCATAAGACTTACGCCCGGACTTGATGATGATGTCATAACAGCCTTTCCCGAGGCTGCACCACCATATACCATATTTATTGATGCTACTTCACTTTCCGCTTGAAGAACCACCATTCCGGTAGTTTCCCAAGGCATTTCTGCCTCAAGAGTTTCAAGTACTTCAGACTGAGGCGTTATAGGGTAACCGAAATAACCGTCAACCCCATAGCGTATTGCTGCATGGGCAATTGCCTCGTTACCTTTCATCAGTTTTACTTCTTGACTCATCGTGTTTATATATCTTGGAGAGATTTTAAGGATAATACAAATTCTTTTTTTTAATTCTATTTCTCTACGACTTTATATACTTCTATACATGCATCAGGACAAACCGTAGCACATGAAGCACAGCCTATACAAGCTTCAGCATTGGAAACCATCGCAAAATGGTATCCTCTATTGTTTACTTCATTCGGCTGCAACTGCAACACTTTGGTAGGACACGCAACTACGCATAACTCACAGCCCTTACACCTTTCTGCATTAATCGTAACTGCACCGTATATTTTTGCCATAATAAAAATTATATTATTATTTTGACTATTTCGATTTCTTTTGTTTTACAAAGATACAAATTTTCTTCATAAAATATGTTTTTTAACATAAACTTAACTTATTGCACACTTATTGCTTTTTGTGCTTATTTTTAGGCGGTTTACAATAACAAAGCATCGGCTATGCACCGTTTGGCACATAACCGACACACTGACCTTTATTATAAACTAATCTATAGTATTCCTTGCGACATCATGGCACGTGCCACCTTCATAAAGCCTGCCACGTTTGCTCCTTTGACATAATTTACATAGCCATCTGCCTGTCTTCCGAATTTTACACACTGTGAGTGAATATCAGACATTATTCGTCGTAATTTCTCATCTACTTCCTCCGCTGTCCAAGACAGTTTCTGAGAATTCTGAGCCATTTCAAGACCGGAAACCGCTACTCCACCTGCATTTGCAGCCTTTCCGGGTGCATATAATATCCTTGCATCTACAAATGCTCTTACAGCCTCCGGAGTGGAAGGCATATTTGCGCCTTCACTCACTGCAATAACACCCTGAGACAACAGTGCTTTCGCATCTTCACCGTCAATCTCGGTCTGAGTAGCTGAAGGCATAGCAATATCGCACTTGACGTGCTTCCACGGACGGCTGCCGGCAAAATACTGTATCGTGTCAGGATACTGCTCCGCAGCCTCTCGGATTCGCCCCCTGTAAACAGTTTTCAAGTCGAAAATATACTCGAATTGCTCCTGTGTAAGCCCGTCAGGAACGTATATTGAGCCGTCACTATCGCTCATAGATACAACTTTTGCACCGAGTTCCAGAAGTTTCTTTGCCGTATAAGTAGCAACATTGCCGGAACCGGAAATGGCAACTCGTTTTCCTTTAATATCTATACCCTTTGTATTTAGCATATTAAGGAGAAAATAGCAGTTACCGTAACCTGTTGCTTCAGGACGTACAAGCGACCCGCCGAAGTCAAGTCCCTTACCCGTAAAAGTACCGGTAAATTCTCTCGCCATCTTCTTATAGTAGCCGAACATGTAGCCTACTTCACGACCACCTACACCGATATCACCGGCAGGTACATCAGTTTCAGGTCCTATATGACGCCACAATTCCGCAACGTATGCTTGGCAGAAACGCATCACTTCCATATCACTTTTCCCACGTGGCGAAAAATCACTTCCCCCCTTTGCGCCACCCATAGCAAGGGTAGTCAGAGAATTCTTAAAGGTCTGCTCAAAAGCAAGAAACTTAAGGATTGACAAATTCACGGAAGAGTGAAAACGAATACCACCCTTATACGGTCCTATCGCATTATTGTGCTGAACACGGTAAGCCATATTGGTGCGGACGCGCCCTGAATCATCTACCCACGACACTCGGAACGTAAATATACGATCCGGAATACAGAGACGCTCTATCAAATTATATTTCTCAAACGCAGGAAACTCATTATACACATCTTCAATAGATGTCAACACTTCTTCCACTGCTTGCAAATACTCCGGTTCATTAGGAAAACGACGACTCAAATCGGAGATAACATCTTTCACTTTCATTGCATTCTATTGGACTTTAATTAATATTTGCGACTATTATCGCTTTTCATATTACAAATTTACAACATTTTTACTAATTACCAAACATTTTGCAAGAAAATAAGACAAAAAGTTTTAGCATCTTCATTAAAAATAATATATTGAGAAAATGACAACGCAATCAGGGAAAGCCTGAAACTTCCGACCGTAAGTAACTAAGTGTAAGCACATTGAGCGCCACCTTGAGAATATTACTGATGAAGATAACGCCATCAGAGTGCATCGGAGATGCACGGCTGTCGGAAACACCGTATAAGCACGAAGTGCGCCATGCGGTGACAATCTGCACTCCCTATTCCAATTCGCACCTCGGAGAGGCGCGGTCTGTAATAAATCATATATCTTCAACTTAAAATGAAAGTGCCGTGACCTCAGACCAGTCTGACAAGTCCGACTCGTCCAACACCACAACTTGCAGACACAAAAAAGGACCATATTACTCACGTAACATAGTCCTTAATATTATTTCAAAACTTTCAGCAAACGCTGAAAGGAGAACGATAGGCTAATTATTCAGCAACAACTTCGAATGGAACTTCAACTGAAACTTCTTTGTGAAGCTTAAGAACAGCTACATAGTTACCAACTTCTTTTACAGATTGCTTAATAGAGATAACCTTGCGATCGATATTGAAACCTGCTTTTTCAAGTGCTTCAGCGATTTGGATAGCGTTAACAGAACCGAAGATAGTACCTGTAGAACTTGTCTTAGCACCGATAGTAAGTTTAACATCAGTAAGAGAAGCAGCAAGTGCTTCAGCATCTGCTTTGATTTTTGCAAGTTTATGAGCGCGTTGACGTTGATTTTCAGCAAGAACCTTAAGAGCAGATTCAGATGCAATGACAGCCTTACCTGTTGGAATCAAATAGTTACGGCCATAACCATCTTTTACTTCAACAACGTCGTCCTTGTATCCAAGGTTGTGAACGTCTTCTTTAAGAATAATTTTCATAATTGTATATCTGCTTTTAAGTGGTTATTTCATCAAGTCAGTTACGTATGGAAGAAGAGCAAGGTGACGAGCACGTTTAACGGCTTGAGCAACTCGACGTTGGAACTTCAATGAAGTACCGGTAATACGGCGAGGAAGAATCTTACCTTGTTCGTTGAGGAATTTTTTGAGGAATTCCGGATCCTTGTAGTCAATATACTTGATACCACTTCTTTTGAAACGGCAGTATTTTTTCTTTTTAACGTCAACTGACATTGGAGTCAAGTAACGAATTTCTGATTGTGCTTGTGCCATAATGTTAATCCTCCTTTACTTCTTCTTTAGGTGCATTTGCCTTTGCAGCCTTGAGTGAACGACGTTTTTCAGCGTATTCTGCAGCGTATTTATCTTGACGGAATACTAAGAAACGGATAACTCGTTCATCACGACGGAATGCTGTTTCTAACTTTTTTACAAGTGTTGGTTCACCCTCAAATTCCAAGAGAGTATAAAATCCGGTAGATTTCTTCTGGATTGGATAAGCAAGTTTACGCAAGCCCCAGATTTCTTCATTTGCGATTGTTGCGCCATTGTCTGTAAGCACTTTCGCAAATTTGTCTACCGCTTCCTTCATCTGAACATCAGACAAAACGGGAGTTAAAATGAAAACGGTTTCGTACTTCATGTTTTTTTGTTATTAAAAATTGTTTTAATGAAAATCGGCTGCAAATTTACTCATTTTCTCTGACTTATCCAAATTTCAATCTTCACTTTTTTCATTATTCACTGACTTTCATCGTTTTTCGCCACATATTCGCTTGGAAAAACCGATTTTACTGACTACATTTGCACTGTTTTTGTCACTGATATAATAATAGTAAATCTTTATGCAGCAATTAAACTTACCCCCTTGCGAACTGGATATTAAGCGCAATGACGGAGGACCGGAATTTTCTGTTTTCGACATTTTACGCAAAAAGTACGTTGCACTGACGCCTGAAGAATGGGTAAGGCAGCATTTTATACATTTTATCATTAGTGAGAAAAATTTTCCGGCTTCTCTTATGGCTAACGAGGTGGCTATTACTCTTAACGGCACATCTCGACGCTGCGACACTATTGTATATGACAGAAAAGGTTCGCCTGCTATGATTATTGAATACAAAGCACCGGAAATAAATATCAATCAAGCCGTTTTTGACCAAATTGTGCGCTACAATATAGTTCTCAAAGTCAAATATCTCGTCGTGTCAAACGGCATTAATCATTACATCTGTGTGATTGATTACAACAATAAGGGATACCGTTTCTTACGCGATATCCCTCAATATGACGAATTATAAATTACTTATTAAAAATATCTCACAACTCGTACGCTCCAAGTGCGATTTTTGGCACTGAATTCGTCAAGCAGTTTTGTCTTCACGGCGTATGTCATACCCCACGTGTAAGAACCTTGAATTTGCCAATTCTTTAAAATTTCAAAGCCCACACCTACTGAAAGACCTAAGTCCGCTCCGGTATAGTCAAGTGCCTTATTCTTATTGTGAGCCACCATAACACCTATACTCGGACCACCGAATACGTAAGGTGCGATGTAATCTTCAAGACCATTCATACGAGTCCATTTGAATCGCAGATTAAACGGTATATTGAGATAATGCAAGTAAGACCTGTTTGTACCATAACCTTCTGATGCCCAAATCTTCTTTTCACCCAAATGCAATGTTGCTCCTCTCTGCTCATACATAGCACCGAAGTCTATACCGAAGCCGATTCCTGGGAACATCATTTCACACTGCACACCTGCCTGATAGCCCACTGATTGGTCAACAGTAAACAAGTCCTGCTTGAATTTAAGCGTAGTCAAGTCAACGCCTACAGTAGGACCGTAGCGAAACTGCGCGGATAGGTCTGCCACGAAAACCGTAACAAACAGTATTATAAGAAAAAATACTTTCTTCATTGTATTACACATATATTAATTTATTACATCAAATAATTTTGCCGCCAAAGGTAAGGATATTTTTTGACAGTAAACCTATTATCTGTGCTTAATTACGTTAATTGCTTCTTCAGCGGTAAGAAGTTGCTGCTCACCGGTATTCATATTTTTCAGAGTCATTTTACCTTCCGCCAATTCACTTTCACCGATTATTGCCACAAACGGGACTTGTGCCGCATTGGCATATTTCATCTGTTTCTGAATCTTTGAAGAATCCGGATAAACCTCTGCTGCGATGCCTGCGCTGCGAAGTTCTTTAGCCATCTTAAGAGCGCAAGTGGCTTCTTTTGCTCCGAAGTTCGTAAACATCACGGATGTGGATTGTTGAAGTTCCTCAGGATAGAGATTAAGTGTATTCATGACGTCGTAAATACGGTCTGCACCGAATGAAATTCCTACGCCGGACACTCCTTGCAAGCCGAATACGCCGGTTAGATTATCATAGCGTCCGCCACCGGTGATGCTGCCGATTACCACATCAAGTGCTTTTACTTCAATGATAGTACCGGTATAATAGTTTAGTCCTCGTGCAAGTGACACATCAAGATCTACTTGCGACTTCATACCGGTGCCTTCCACTCCCGCTATCACTTCACGGAGTTCTTTCACTCCGAGCATACCTATTTCAGATGACGAAAGGAGAGTCTCAAGTTTTTCAAGGCGAGCAGAAATATCACCATCAATTTCAAGTATTGGCTTCAGTGAGGAAATTGATTTCTCGGAGAGTCCGCGTTCACGCAGTTCCTCATTCACATTATCAATACCTATCTTGTCAATCTTGTCAATAGCAACGGTGATATCTATCATCTTGTCAGGAGCACCGATGTACTCGGCAATTCCTGCAAGCACCTTACGGTTATTAAGCTTGATTGCTATATTTATTTTAAGGCGATTAAACACCTCATCTATTATCTGAAGAAGTTCTATTTCATTCACAAGTGAATCAGAGCCTACAACGTCTGCATCACACTGGTAAAACTCACGATAGCGCCCTTTCTGAGGACGGTCTGCTCGCCACACAGGTTGTATCTGAAAGCGGCGGAACGGGAATTGCAAGTCGTTTCTATGTTGCACGACGTAACGCGCAAAAGGCACTGTCAAGTCGTAGCGCAAACCTTTTTCACATAATTGTGCTGCAAGTTTCAGTGTATCTCCGTTTTCAATAAGCGAATTATCCACACCTCTGAGATAGTCACCGGAGTTAAGTACTTTAAACAAGAGTTTATCTCCCTCTTCTCCGTACTTACCCATCAGAGTTGAAAGATTTTCCATTGCCGGAGTTTCTATTTGGCTGAAGCCGTATAGGCGAAATACTTTCTTTATCGTATCAAAAATATAATTGCGTCGTGCCATTTCTAACGGTGAAAAGTCACGCGTACCCTTTGGAATTGAAGGTTTCTGAACCATTTTAATATTGATTATATAATTTTACTTTTGTTCTTTATTATCATTATCATCTTCCCATATAGGTAATGAAAATTCTATTTCAAGACCACCGGTCTGACGGTTTCTTGCCGAGATTTGCCCGCCGAGGGCAAGGATTGTCCACTTCACGATAGATAGTCCCAAACCTGTTCCACCCACCTTACGGGACCTACCGGCATCTACACGGTAAAAGCGATCAAACAAGTAAGGCAAATGGGCTTCATCTACACCGACTCCATTGTCATAAAATGCAAATTTACACTCTTTATTTGTTTTTTCCAATAGTGTAAGCCCTATTTCAGTACCTCCACTGTGAATTACGGCATTTTTAGTAAGATTGAGCAGCATTGCAGATAGCAGATTCTCATTTCCCTTCACCATACACTCATCGGGTAAATCTATCACAATCTTCATTCCGCCGTTCTTCCCTGCCTCCACCACTTCATCTGCCACATCAAAAGCAAGCGCATAGAAGTCAATTTTTTCAATAGTGACGGAATTATGAGTTTCCTCAAGCCGGGTAATAGTAGATATATTGTTCAATATATCCTGCAATCTCAGCACTTGAGAGTACGACTTATTCAGGAAGTGAGTCCGAGTCTCTTGGTCTATTCCGGGAGACGCCAGCAAAGTCTCAATATATCCCTTTATTATCCCCAGCGGAGTCTTAAGTTCATGATTAAGATTATTCGTCAGCTGCTTTTTCTGCTTTGCCCTTTCCTCAATAGCCGCCATAGCTCTGGCATGCTCTTTTTCCATCTGTTCAATGGCTGTGGAGCGTGCCTTGTACATCTTCACGATTTTACTTGATATTTCACCAAGTTCGTCATCGGGAAACGCCATATTCTCATCAAAGTCTTCATCTTTGACGGCACATTCCACGAATTGATTCAAGTTCTGAATATTTTGAGCAAGAATATTGGTAAACCAAAAGGCAAAAAATGTCATCAGTACGCCGAGCAGAAAAAGAAACATAAAGAACCACATCGAATCCTTTATCGCTTCAAGGACACTGCCGGCTGTCGGCAACATTGCCTGAACCACCACATTATGGTTCGACGTATATTGTTCTCTGTAATAAAAAGCATTAGCCGGAGTAATCATCGCAACACCGTCAAGAATCGTCTCTTTTTTGTTTAACGATGTATTGGGAATACCGAGAGGAGGTTCCATCGGATAACC
>JALEMF010000087.1 GCA_022768005.1 Bacteroidales bacterium
TCCCATTCCGAACAGAGAAGTTAAACCTCACCGCGCCGATGGTACTGCGAAAGCGGGAGAGTAGGTCACCGCCACTTTTATAAAGCCTCTGAAACAAATGTTTTCAGGGGCTTTTCTTTTTTAATCCCTGATGGTCAAAAAGGGTTAAAATGGACAAAAATTGAAATTTTGACAAATTATAGATGCTTAGGATTTTGCTTACTTTTATAATTTCATTTTTTTTTATTAATTTTGTGGGGTGAATTTTCTATTAAATATTTATATATTATGAATTTTAAAAATATTGCAATGGCATGTGTGGCAGTTGCTACATTGTCTTCTTGTAGTAATAGTAGTGCTTTGAAGTGCATTAATACTGCATATCTGAGCGATAGTATTGCTCCGGGTGAAGACTTCTATGGTTATGTGAACCGTGGTTGGCAAAAGGCTCATCCACTCACAGACGAGTATTCTCGTTTCGGTCAGTTCAATGTCCTTAATGATGCAGCTGAACAACATGTAAAGGATATTGTTCTTTCTCTTGCAGAATCAAATCCCAAGGAGGGTACTGTTGCTTTCAAGGTCTCTACTGTTTACTCTCTCGCAATGGACTCTGTTCGTCGTAATGAAGAAGGGGCTAAGCCTATTCTTGCTGACCTTAAGAAAATTGAACAATTCCCTGCTGATAAGATGGAGGATTTGTTTATGTGGATGCATAAGAACTATGCAAGTCCATTCTTCGGTGCAGGTCCTATGGAAGATTTGAATAACTCTTCAGAGTACGCAATGTACGTTTCAGGTGTTAGCCTTGGTATGGGCGATCGTGATTATTATCTTCTTGATGATGAAGCTAATACTAAGGTGCGTAACGCGTATCGTACTCTTATTGAAACTCAAATGAAAAATGCCGGCTATAATGAAGCTGATGCGAAGCGTATTGTTGAAAACGTTCTTAAGGTTGAAACAAGTCTTGCAGAGGAAACGTGGACTCGTGAAGAAAGCCGTGATATGGGTAAAATGAATAACGTACGTTCTGCAGAAGAGCTTGCTAAAATGTATCCTCAGGTTAATTGGTCTCGTTTCTTCTCTGAAACTATGGGTATTGAATTGCCTAAATCTGTAATCGTTACAGAAATTAATACTGTCAAACGCGGTGTTGACCTTCTTTCTTCTCTTTCAGAACGTGAAATTA
The DNA here is from genome assembly GCA_022768005.1 of Bacteroidales bacterium. GTDB lineage: Bacteria > Bacteroidota > Bacteroidia > Bacteroidales > Muribaculaceae > CAJUPY01. The sequence goes on from JALEMF010000087.1 coordinate 1,172, forward strand.
AGGACTATTACCTTTGGGAATACGTAAGTAATGCTTCAAGTATGCTTAGCGATGCATTTACTAATGCAAACTTCGAATATGCTAAGGTCACTACCGGTGTTAAGGAACAGCGTCCTCGCTGGAAACGTGCACTTGCTGCTACAGAAGGTGCTTTAGGCGAAGCTATCGGTCAACTTTATGTTGAAAAATATTTCCCTGAATCTTCTAAGAAGTATATGCTCGAACTTGTTGAAAACTTACGTACTTCACTTGGTGAACATATCCAAAACCTTACTTGGATGAGTGATTCTACAAAGGCTAATGCGCTTAAAAAACTTGCTGCGTTTACTGTTAAAATCGGTTATCCTGATAAGTGGAAAGATTATTCTTCAATGAATATTGACCCAGCTAAGTCATATTACGAAAATATGCACGAAGTGGCTATGTGGCATCAGGCTGATACTTATTCTAAATGGGGTAAACCTGTTGACAAAACTGAATGGGGTATGACTCCTCAAACGGTCAATGCTTACTATAACCCAATGGCTAATGAAATTGTGTTCCCTGCGGCTATCCTTCAAGCTCCTTTCTTTGATCCGAATGCAACAGATGCTGAAAACTATGGTGGTATTGGTGTTGTTATCGGTCATGAGATGACTCACGGATTCGATGACCAGGGTCGTAACTTTGATGAAAAGGGTAATATGGTCAACTGGTGGACAGATGCAGACCTTCAGGCATTTACTGAGCTTACTCAGAAACTTGTCGCTCAATTCGATGCAGTGGAAGTCCTTCCGGGTCTTCACGCTAACGGTCAATACACATTAGGTGAAAATATAGCTGACCAAGGTGGTCTTCGTGTTTCTTACACAGCATTCCTTGAATCACAAAAGAAGAAAGGTATTGATGTAAACAGCGAATCTGCAAAGGTTGCCGGCTTTACTCCTACTCAGTTGTTCTACATTAACTTTGCTAACATTTGGGCTGGAAACATCCGTGATGAAGAGGCTCGTCGTCTTACAATTCAAGATGTTCACTCTTTGGCAGAAAACCGTGTAAACGTAACTTTGCGTAACATCACTCCGTTCTTTGAAGCTTTTGGTATCAAGGCCGGTGATAAACTTTACCTTGCTCCTGAGGATCAAGTTATTATCTGGTAATAATTAATACATACTGAATACATTATGCGCTGCAAGTATATTACTTGTGGCGCATTTTTATAAAACAATTTCCATATTAGGGTCTAATAATTTTATATATTATTGAATTGTGTTTTACAGCATAAGTGACAGCTGCTCAGTGAATTATTTGTAAGCGATAGTAAGTTACTGAATAGTTGTTATAATTTTCCTGTTGTATATTATGAATATTTTTTTTAATCTTGCGGTGAATAAACAAAGGAGATAAAGAGAAAATTACGACTAATCGTTGTTGCACTTCTTATTTGAATCTTTCGCTTGGTATGTTAATAAAAATCCTTGATAAAGTATTGTGAAAGCAATAAAAAATTCTTAATTTTGTCGTTATATATATTGTGGGGTGGTCTGCCCTGATGGTATGTGTGATAAAAACTGATAATTAATAACTTAACAGATATAAAGATATGAAATTTAATGTACAGAGCAAGGCTCTCGGAACAGCGGTGTCAGCGGTTTCCAAGGTCATAAATTCTAAGAATGCAATGACAATTCTTAACAACTTTCTTTTCGAAGTAAAGAATGGGAAACTCACCGTAATCGGTTCAGACCTTGAAAATACATTGAAGTATTCAGTGGATATTGCGGAATGTGAAGGCGAATGTACATTTTGCGTCGATGCACGCCGAATGGTTGACTTGATGAAAGAATTACCAGATGTAGGTATTTCTTTTGAAGTTAGTGACCAGTTTGAAATCCGTATTACTTACACCGGTGGTAAATATCAGTTCGTAGGAGTAACCGGTAAGGATTATCCTGATACAATGCCGGACAACAGTGAAGATAAAAGATTGTCTGTAGAAATTCCGGCAACAGTAGCATTGGCAGGTATTGACAACACTCTTTTCGCAGTAGGTATTGAGGCTGTAAGACCTCAGATGATGGGTATCCTTTGGGATTTCCATTACGGAGATATCACATTTGTGGCATCTGATACTCACAAACTTGTGAGATTCGTCAACTCAAACGTTGAGCCCGGAATAGAATGTTCATTTATCTTACCTTCAAAGCCGGCTGTAATACTCAAGAATATTCTTGGAAAAGAAGATAAACTTAGTGTAGTTCTTACTTCTCAGAACGTTACGTTCTCAAACGGAACTTTCGTTCTCAGCAGTAGTTTCATCAAGGGTGAATTCCCCGCTTATAACAAGGTTATTCCTGCTGCAAACCCTTACACCCTTACAGTAGATCGTCTTCAATTCCTTAATGCCGTAAAACGTATGGTCATTTTCGGTGACCAGGCTCATAAGCTCATTAAGTTCAAAATAGAACCTACTGAACTTACAATCAAGACTTCAGACCCGAGTTTCTGTACTCAAGGTACAGAAAAGATGCCTTGCGACTTTACCGGTGAAGGTATGGTGATCGGTTTCTCAGCACAATATTTGACAGAAATATTTACTACATTGAGTACTGAAAATGTATTAGTACAACTTGCCGACCCTTCACGTCCGGGTGTATTTACTCCTGCTACAAACGAAGATAAATGTGACCTCGTGGTTCTTCTTATGCCGATGACGGTCAACGAATTCTAAAATTACGATAATGAATCTGAACTTAAAGAAGCCTATAGTATTTTTTGACCTTGAGACTACCGGTATTAACATCACTCATGACAGAATAGTGGAAATATCGTATATCAAGGTGATGCCGAATGGTACTACCAAGGAGAATACTATTCGTGTAAATCCTGAAATGCACATTCCGGAAGAGTCAACGGCAGTACATGGTATTCATGACGAAGATGTGGCTAACGAACGTACATTCAGAGAAATAGCGGTATCGCTTGTGACGGAATTTACAGGCTGTGACTTTGCCGGATATAATTCCAATCGCTTTGACATACCTATGCTTGCGGAAGAATTTGCAAGAGTAGATGTGGACTTTGACTTCTCAAAATGCAAGATGGTAGATGTTCAGACTATTTTCCATAAGAAAGAGCAAAGAACCTTAGTTGCGGCATACAAGTTTTATTGTGGCGGTGACTTGGAAAATGCTCATTCCGCAAATGCTGACACTCGTGCTACTTACGAGGTGCTTAAGGCACAGCTTGACAAATACAGCGACTTGCCGAATGATGTGGAAAAATTATCTGAGTACACCACCCACACCAATAATGTGGACCTTGCAGGACGACTTGTACGCAATGATGCCGGCGAAATACTGATAAACTTCGGTAAATACCGCGGGCAGCCTGCTGCTAAAGTTCTCAGAGAAGATACCGGGTACTATGGCTGGATTATTCAGGGCGACTTTACTCAGGATACAAAAAGATTATTTACGAAAATTAAATTAGGACAGTTACAATAAATGTCTCTAAAAGGTAAACATATAATTTTGGGTATTTGCGGGGGTATTGCCGCTTACAAGTGCGCTTCTCTTGCCCGCTTGTTGATAAAGGCAGGGGCGGAAGTGCAGGTGATAATGACTCCGGCTGCAAAGGAATTTATCACACCGCTTACGATGTCCACTCTTACCGGTAAGCCTGTCATATCAGAGTTTTTTACTGCGAATACCGGTCAATGGAATTCTCATGTTGACTTAGGACTGTGGGCTGATGCTATGCTGATAGCACCGGCTACTGCTTCCACTATAGGAAAAATGGCGAATGGCGTTGCGGATAATATGCTTGTTACTACGTACTTATCCGCGAAGTCACAAGTATTTATCGCTCCTTCTATGGACCTTGATATGATGCGCCACCCATCAACGGTGCGTAATATTGAGCTCCTTAAAAGTTATGGCAATATAATAATAGAACCTGCTGAAGGTGAACTTGCAAGTCACTTGATAGGCAAGGGACGAATGGAAGAACCGGAAAATATATTGAAAGTTCTGGATTATTATTTCACACCGAAAGATTTACAAGGTCAGCATTTCCTTGTGACTGCCGGTCCTACATTTGAAAAAATTGACCCGGTAAGATTTATAGGAAATTATTCATCGGGAAAAATGGGGTACGCACTTGCAAATGAAGCTGCCGCAAGAGGAGCCGAAGTGACAATAGTGAGCGGCCCTGTTGATATTAAAGGCGTTAATCCCGGTGTAAAAATCGTAAAAATAGAGTCTGCGCGCCAGATGCTTGAGCAGTGTGAAAAGATATTTCCGGCAGTGGATTGTGCCATAATGTGCGCAGCCGTTGCGGATTATGCTCCGGTAGTTCAACACGAAACTAAAATCAAGCGTGAAAAAGACGAAATCCCCGTCATTCATCTTATGAAAAATCCTGATATTGCTGCAACGCTCGGTAAGGCAAAGCGTGCAGGACAATTACTTGTGGGCTTCGCCCTTGAGACGGATAATGAAGACGTGAATGCAGTGGATAAACTTCACCGTAAAAATCTGGATATGATAGTGCTTAATTCACTCAAAGATGCCGGTGCAGGATTTGGAACGGATACAAATAAAGTAACAATATTTACATCAACAGGACGTCAGTCACAGTTTGCTCTGAAATCCAAAACGGAGGTGGCGGCAGATATTGTAGATGCAATAGTATCATTAGCGCATGAATCATAGAAGGCTTTGTGCAGGCATATTACTTTTTTTTCTCGGAATCACATTTCTGAGCGCTCAGGAGCTAAACTGCAAGGTGGAGATAAATTCCGATAAGGTACAAGCCACTAACAAGCAAGTGTTTGAAACACTGCAAACGGCTATAACAGAGTATCTTAATGAAAATCACTTCACTAATGCGCAGTTTGCTGTGAATGAGCGTATAGAGTGTCGTATGTTCTTTACCATTGCAGAATATTCAACGGATACTAATACGTTCAAAGGCGACCTTCAGGTGCAGTCATCGCGCCCTGTCTATAACAGTTCATATACCACTACGCTTCTCAACTTCAAGGATACGAAAATTGAATTTACTTATCAGGAAAATGAGCCGCTTACCTTTTCGCACACCACGATGGAAAGCCAGCTCACGGCAATACTGAATTATTACGCATACTTGATTATTGCTATTGACTTTGATTCATTTTCACCTAAGGGCGGACAGGAATATTTTGACTTATGCTCTAATGTTGTGCAAATGGCTCAGTCTTCCGGTGAAACCGGTTGGAAAGCATTCGAGGATACCAAAAATCGAAGTGCAGTACTATCTTCATATACAGATCCGAGTACTTCGGCAATACGAGATTTGCTGTACACATATCATCGTCTCGGACTTGATGAAATGGCATTGACGCCGGATAAGGGCAGGGCGCAGATAACGTCAACGCTTGACGTTATCCAAAAAATTTATCAAGCAAATTCCATGTCTGTGGCACTGTCTATATTCAAAGATGCAAAACTTGATGAACTCGTGAATATCTACACGAAGGGCACCACAGACGAAAGAAAAAAGGCTTACGATATTTTGTCGCCTGTTTATCCTACGGAAATGACGAGAATAAATATGATAAAAGACGGACGGAACGAATAATGCTTAAATCACTTCACATATCGAATTATGCGCTTATTGATGTTATTGACATCAATTTCAGCAGCGGATTTAACGTAATTACAGGTGAAACAGGTGCCGGAAAATCCATTATCCTCGGTGCATTGTCGCTTATTCTCGGAGGACGAGCTGATACCAAAGTCCTTCGTAATACTTCAAAGAAAGCTATTGTAGAAGCTATCTTTGATATTTCCAAATACTACAATATCAAACATATACTTGGTGAAAACGAACTTGACGATGAAGGCGATGAACTTTCACTTCGTAGAGAAATTACACTTCAGGGACGTTCCAGAGCATTCGTGAACGATACTCCCGTTACGCTTGACGTGCTTAAAGAAATTGCACTCCAACTTGTGGATATCCATTCACAACACCAAAATCTACTCCTCGCTTCAAGTGACTATCAACTGAAAATCATTGATGCACTGGCTGATAATAAAGACCGTCTTGCTGAATACACTGTCAGATACAATGCTTATCGTAAAGCAATGAAGCAGTACGTGGTGCTGCGCAAGCAGATAGAGCAGTCAAAGACCAATCAGGAATTTATGCGTTTTCAACTTCAGCAACTTGAAGATGCAGATTTGTACCCCGGTATGCTTGAGGAACTTGAGCATCAGAGAGATTTACTTGCTAATGCTACTGAGATCAAGTCCGGTCTGGGACAAATTATTTCTCGTCTTTCAGAGTCACAAACGGCTATTCTTCCACAACTCAAAGATATTACCGCTATCGTATCGGATCTTGGCGATGTGGTTGATGACTCACAAGATGTGTTGAACAGACTGAATAATGTAAAGATTGAACTGCAGGATATTGCAGAGACGTACGTGAATTTTGACAGAAATCTTAATGCGGACCCTGCTTTGCTTGAAAATACAGAAAATCAACTTGCGGAACTCTACGATTTGCTGCGCAGACACGGCGCTAACACCGTTGAACGTCTTATTGAAATCGCTAATGATTTTAAAAAGCAACTCACTGAGGTGGATAATGCAGATGATTTGCTTAAAGAGCTGCAACACAAAATAGTTAAGGCCAAAAATGAGGCTATGCAGATTGCAAAGCAAATTTCCGAGGCGCGTAAGGAGCATGCATTGAAGTTCGCTTCTCTACTCAGAGAAAAGGCAATGCCGTTAGGTATGAACAATCTTAATGTTGAGATAGAAGTATCTTCTTCAGAACTTTCTTCTACAGGAATTGACACGATAGAATTTTTGTTTGCCTTCAATAAAAACCAGACACCGCTGCCAATCCGTAATTCGGCTTCAGGAGGTGAAATATCCCGTATAATGCTGTCCGTTAAGGCTATAGTGGCAGACAAAATGCAACTTCCGTCAATCATCTTTGATGAGGTGGATACGGGAGTATCCGGTGAAATTGCTCACCGAATGGGTACTATGATGCAGCAAATAGCTCAGAATATTCAAGTTATCACTATCACTCACTTGCCGCAAGTGGCAGCAAAAGGTGTTTCACACTATAAGGTATTCAAAAAAGACTCTGAAACAGAAACTAATACTTGCATCACTCAGCTTACGCCGGAGCAGCGAATAGATGAAATTGCCCTTATGCTGAGCGGCTCAGAGGTTAACCAAGCAGCAAGGAATAATGCTGTGTCACTATTAAATAATAACTAATATACACATTATAATATACATTATAATATACATTTATGCAATCAGACGAATATATTTATGGCATTCGTGCGGTAATGGAAGCTATTGAAGCAGGTAAAGATATTGACCGCTTGCTGATAAAAAAAGACTTGTCAAGCGACCTTGCAGCTGAATTACTCGCAGTGGCAAAACAATACGGTATTGTTACTCGCAGAGTGCCTGTGGAAAAAATAAATAAGATAACGAGAAAAAATCATCAAGGCGTGGTGGCTGTCCTTTCCGCCGTTACTTATTATAAACTTGAAGACGTTATTCCTGATTTGTATGAACAAGGCAAATTGCCGTTTATAGTGCTGCTTGACGGTATTACTGACGTCAGAAACTTCGGTGCTATTGCGCGTACCTGCGAGTGTGCGGGCGTTGATGCTATCGTGATTCCTGAGCAAGGAAGTGTGAGTGTAAACGGTGATGCGATAAAGACTTCTGCCGGCGCACTTCATCATATCCCTGTTTGCAGAGAAAAAAATATCATGTCGGCGGTTAAGTTTCTTAAAAATAACGGGTTGCAGATAGTTGCCGCAAATGAAAAAACGTCAACATTATACACTCAAGCGGATTTTACCTCTCCGGTAGCATTAGTTATGGGCGCAGAGGACGTAGGTATTTCGCCGGAAGTGCTTCGTCAGTGCGACACCCTTGTGGCAATCCCGGAATACGGACATATCAGTTCACTAAACGTATCCGTTGCAGCCGCCATTATGATTTACGAAGTTGTTCGTCAAAGAAATATAAGCGAATAATGTGTGAAGAAAAGGGTAATACTGAAGAAAAGCCGATTATAGCCGTTACTGAAAATACGGAGTTGGCTGAGCAGACAGAAACTACTGCGGAAAGTGTGCAACCGATGCGTAAGTGCTTGAATTGCGGCACACTCAGCAATGGAAACTTTTGTCCAAACTGCGGACAGTCTATGTCTGTGGGCAGAGTGAAGCATAAATCATTGTTTCGTCAGTTCCTATGCAGTTTTCTTCGCCTTGACCCTGTGTTCCTGAAGACACTCGGACTGTTGATAGTAAAGCCGTGGAAGGTGATTAAGGACTACCTTGACGGTCATCAGATATGCTATACACAGCCGGTAACAACACTTGTATTCATATTTTTCTTTAGGACAATTCTCAGCCTGATAATGGGAGCGTCATCAGGAGCATCATTTAAAGATATTTGGGCTACCCAATATCCGGAGTTTACTGACGGTCAAATGTTGGTAATCAAGATGGGGCAGACCTTATTGTTCATTGATATAATAAAATTGATGTTGAGCCGTTTGCCGCTTATATTAGCAATCAAACTGGTGTATAACAGAACAGACGGCAGGCGATACACGTGGGCGGAATATATGACGGCTTCAGTGTATCTCCTTAGTTCCGTGACAGCATGTTCTATAGTTACGGACCTGTTTATAGCGCCATTTAGTAGCGAAGATATAGCGGACCTAATATCAATGGCATACAGTCTTGTGATAATCTTCCTTACGGTTCAGCATATATTCCCTTGTAAAAACATATTTAAAGCGGCGGTAAAATATATATTCTCAGTATTGTTGGGTTTTGTACTCTTTATGATCTATATTGTGACTATTGTTATTGTCGTATTAGGATTGCTCTATACGATAGAGCCGAGCACAATGGAAAAACTCTTGGAAACAGGAACTTTAACATAAATTAGTGTATAAGCCCTGACGGTAAAGAAAAAATATTGTAATTTTACAAAAAAATAAGTACGAATCATTAATAACATTACATAATTATGTACACTATAATCCCTCTTTTTTTAGGTAATATTCACGGTTGGGAATGGATAATAATTCTCGTAGTAATTCTTCTTCTTTTCGGAGGTAAGAAAATTCCTGAACTTATGCGCGGTCTCGGAAAGGGAGTAAGTGAATTTAAAAAAGGACTTAACGATGCCAAGAAGGAATTCGATGAGGGACTTAATGAAACAGACAACGATTCTCAGAAAAAGTAAGTCAAATCTCGTATAAATATTTTTTAGGTGTCTGAAGGACAAGGGGAAATGTCATTTTGGGGTCACCTTGACGAATTGCGCAAAGTATTGTTCAAAATCGCCGGGGTGGTAATTCTTGTGTCCATCGTTATGTTTATAGCGATGCCGTACGTGTTTGATACAGTAGTGTTAGCACCAACACATCACGATTTTCCCCTTTATGCCCTTTTTGATGCCATAATGCCTCCGGAGCCCGGTACACCGCCTTTTGATATTGACTTAATAAACATTAATCTTGCATCACAGCTGTTTATACACTTGTCAATGTCCGGCTACACAGCAGCTGTGATATGTTTTCCTATAATCATATATTTATTATGGGGATTTATCAGTCCGGGACTTTACGAGAATGAGAGAAAAAATTCCCGTACGGCATTTTTATTCGGCATAATAATGTTTTACTTGGGAATAGCGGTAGGATATTTTCTCGTGTTCCCCTTGACACTCCGTTTTCTTGCAACATATCAGTTAAGTGAAACGATACACAATACGCTTACCCTTGATTCTTATATGGATAATTTCCTCGGTATATGCCTGATAATGGGTATTGTATTTGAATTGCCGTTAGTCGCTTGGCTATTAGGAAAATTCGGCATATTGACAAGGGCATTTTTCAGCAAGTACCGTCGCCATGCCATTGTGGCGCTACTCATAGCCGCTGCGCTTATTACTCCTACCGGTGACCCGTTCACACTTATGATAGTATTTATTCCTATATATTCATTATGGGAGTTCAGTGCATTTATCGTCCCTGCACCATCTAAAGGTGATGACGAAAACGAGGGCGATAAGGAGTAGCTTTTCCGACATTTTGTTACATTCTTTGAATGGATTTGCGGATTATACCTGTTAATTCATAAATTTTTGCTATCTTTGTATCGTTTTTAGGATTTTTAAATATTTTTAAGGTAAAAAGTAAGCATGAAGTTTACAAGTACAATTGATTTTCACCCGAAATCATTGTCTACTCTTCGCGGCTATTCTATGTCGAAGTTTAAGGCAGACTTTATTTCAGGTATTGTAGTAGGTATAGTAGCATTGCCGTTGGCAATCGCATTTGGTATTGCATCAGGAGTTAGCCCTACAATAGGTCTTATCACCGCAATCATCGGTGGATTTATGGTTTCCGCATTCGGTGGAAACTCGGTTCAGATAGGTGGTCCTACAGGAGCGTTTATCGTTATCGTATATAATATTATCGCACAATTCGGTCTTACGGGACTTGCGATAGCCACTCTTATGGCAGGTCTAATCCTTGTGATGATGGGACTTTTCAGATTGGGAACTGTGATTAAGTTCATTCCATATCCTATTGTTGTAGGTTTCACTGCCGGTATTGCGCTGACGATTTTCTCTACGCAGATGAATGATTTCTTCGGACTCGGACTTAAAAATGTACCGAGTGAATTTTTGCCAAAGTGGGGAGTATATTTCTCGAATTTCATAAATGCAGATTGGTACACTCTCCTTGTAGGTATAGCATCACTATTGATAATAATATTGACTCCTAAGATTTCAAAAAAATTACCCGGAGCATTGATTTCCATCATTATTATTACAGCTGTCACTACTATTATTTCTCATTACGTTCCGTACTTGACAGTAGAGACTATCGGTGCACGTTTCGGCGATATGCCTACGGACTTGCCGATGCCTCACGGATTTGAAATAAATATGACCACTATCAATATGCTCCTTCCATCGGCATTTACTATTGCAGTATTAGGCGCAATAGAATCACTTTTGTCTGCAACAGTGGCAGATGGTGTCACCGGTTCGCGCACAAACAGTAATACTGAGTTGATAGGTCAAGGATTGGCAAATATTGTAGTTCCTCTCTTCGGCGGAATTCCTGTGACAGGTGCTATCGCAAGAACAATGACGAATATTACAAACGGAGGACGTACCCCGGTTGCCGGAGTTATACACGCTGTAGTATTGTTGCTCATATTCCTTTTCCTGATGCCGCTTATTAATCTTGTTCCTATGACGTGTCTTGCGGCAGTGCTTATCGTAGTGGCATACAATATGAGTGGTTGGAGAACAGTAGTCGGTATTTTCAAAGCCCCGAAAAGTGATGTATCTGTCCTTCTCGTTACATTCTTCCTGACAGTTATATTTGACTTGACAATCGCTATTGAAATAGGATTGCTGCTCGCGATGGTACTCTTCCTTCGCCGTGTAATGGAAAATTCTCAGATCCGTGTATATAGCGAGCAACTTGACGTGGCAGAAGGTACGGACCTGTCAAGCCATGAGGTGCTTACAGTGGAAAAGGGCGTATCAGTATATGAAATTGATGGCCCGTTCTTCTTCGGTATTGCAACGAAGTTCGATGAAATGATGCGCAGTACGCTTCACGATAAGCCTGTAGTCAGAATTATTCGTATGCGTAAAGTTCCGTTTATTGACTCTACGGCAATACACAACCTTGAGATTCTTATTAAGTCGTCACACGATGAGGGAATTGAAATAGTGCTTTCAGGTGTAAATCCTAATGTACACGCATCTCTTGAACATGCCAATATTCATAAACTTCTCGGTGAAGAATATATTTGCGACCATATCACCAAGGCTGTTGCCATAGCAAATAAAATCGCAAAAGGGGCAAAAGCTTGATAGAAATTTTTAAGGAAATCGTCTTGTTTTTGTAATATTTTTAATATGAATTATTGCGAAAAATTATGGATTATTAGCCTTTTTACGGGGTGATGCCAAAAAAATATGCTGAAAAGCAAAAAAAAAATGAAAAAATATTTGTTAGTAAAAAAAAATGCATTACCTTTGCAGTGTTTTTGAAACTCAAATTATTGTTTTATTATTTAATCTTACAAGAAAATGAAAAAGTTAGTTTTATCTCTCGCTGTTCTCGCAGGTATGACAATGGTTGCTTGCGGTTCTTCTGAAAACAAAGCTGAAGAAGCTGATTCTACTGCTGTAGAAGCTCAAGAACAAGTTGTTGAAGCTCCTGCTGATTCAGTAAATGCTGCTGCTGACTCTGTTCCTGCTGATTCAGTAAAAGCAGAAGCTGCTAAATAATTAGCGCACAGCGAACAAAATTAAACAGCACGTATAAAGGACCATCCACCGTTGGCGGATGGTTTCTTTGTTTATGAGTGTCCCATTATATTTTTTACTAAATGAGAATCAAGACTTTATTCACACTTTTACTTTTTCCTCTTTCTCTTTTAGCGGAAGAAAAATTTAGCTATATTCCTCAGATTCACGGCACTTTCCGTGGCAGGTATGAACTTGAAACAGAAAATATGGAAAACCGTTTCCAGATTAGAAATGCAAGGCTTTCCGTTAACGGGTTTGTTGCACCGATAATCGATTATTATATTCAGTTCGACGCTTGTGATAGAGGTAAGATGAAATTTCTTGATGCGTGGGGCCGCTTATCTTTTACTAAGGAATTCAATGTCCAGGTAGGACAATTCCGCAAACCTTGCGGTCTTGATGCTTTCAGGAGTCCTGCAAATCAATATTTTGCCAATCGCTCTTTTATTGCCAAGCAAGTGGGAAATATCCGCGGTGTAGGTGGTAAGATTACTTACAAGCCGCGATTTGCACCTCTCACTATTGAAGCCGGAGTATTCAATAAGGGTACTACGGATAATCAGGAGGCATACGCCAAGAGTATGTCTTACGCTGCTCGCATCATTTTTGCTAAAAACGGCTTTACGGCACTTGGCGGCTGGCAGACAATAGTGTATGATATTGTAAGAGTAGGTCTTGTAGATGCGGCACTTCAGTATGAATACGACAGGTGGCATTTAGAGGCGGAATATATGTACAAGCATTACAGACACGAGGAAAGCCCTGACTGCCACGCATATAATGCATTTGTGGAATATAAGATGCCTGTCAAAATGGGAGTTTTCAATCAGACTTCTTTTCTCGCTCGTTTTGATGGTATGACTGACCACTCTGACGGTATCAGTGGTGATGATTTAGAACTTGACATAACAGATGTGGCAAGAAATCGTATTACTGTCGGTGGTACGTTGTCTTATGTTTATAAGAAGGTTCATGCTGATATCAGATTAAACTATGAAAAGTATTTGTATCATTCCGATTATACTCCTACTCAGGGAAACCGAGATAAGATTGTAGCGGAGTTGGTGGTAAGATTCTGAAAATATTGTTTACTTTCTTCTTTTAGCATATTCTTCAGCACTTTCTTTGCGGAGGACGGAATCGTATTTTCTTATAGCATCAAGATTGATGTAATGTTTGCCGTTGCCGCGCGTAATAGGGAATACTTCTGCCTTGCGGGCGAGAGTTAAGTTGCCGTATTTTGAAGTGAAACCCGGTTCTGTCGGCTGTATTTCTTCAGGAATGGAATCAAGAGTAACGGCAAATACGCGTGATACAGGTGGATAGCCTATGACGGTCCACATAGTCATATCTGTCGGTTTTTCTCCTTTTGCCATTCCCTCGATGGCTATTGATGCCGTGGAAATGTATCGAGGTATATAGTCTTGGTCAATAGCCCATTTATCGCCCTCGCTCATTGCATCGCGGTCCAATAGCGCATGGTAAAAAGAACGTGAAATAGTGTCAGTGAACAGTTCCGGGGTGAATGTGTGATTTTTGGCGGCGTCAGCCGTTAACTTCAGTGCAGTAGCTTCACGATTGTATCCGAAGCCGGTGTCGGGATTGCCGGAATGTGAATAGTTTGTGCGTATAATGTACCCGTCGGCGGTGTCATCAACGAGAAAACGAGTGAAATTGTAATCATCGGTTTCGTAATATGCGCCATTGCCGTTGGCATCAAGTACTCCGAAGTTTGCTTGCACTCCCATAGGTTTGGGAAGTGATTTCAGCAGGTTTTCAAAGTCTGTCAGTGATACGCACGTTTCAAGTGCAAGTTTCATTACAATTCCTTCACGGTCTTTCAGCTTGGCAGTGTCCGGCATAAGATTGTAAGATGCTGTGTTCATGATGGCAAAACCTTTGTCATTCATGCCCATCCAAGCCTCTGTGAGCAGTGAATCACCACCATTAAACAGTGCTACAAAACCGTATTTCCCGTCTTTGGCATCAACTCTTGTTACGAAGTTCTGTTCAGCTCCCGTGTCACGGTGCTTCCATAGTATCGGCTTACCGCTGAGAGATGCTTTTCCGCTAACAATGGCAGAAGTGCAGGCAAAAGAATTTATTGCTATTATAGAGGCAAGGATTGCTAAAACTGTTCTTTTCATATTTTACTTTGTTTGTGATTCGTGCCTGGGCAAAGTTACGAAAAATTTTCATACCGTCCGCTAAAAGTTAAGATTCTAAACACGGCTCTTTCATTTAAAGCGGAAGATATAGATATATTAAAAAATCAGGTAAAGATTACATCATCAGAGAGCCTCGGCTGTAAGAAACACCGTACAAGCACGTAGTGCGCCACCCTGAGATAGATATATAGTGAGAATTAGCACCTCGTAGAGTGTGCGGTCTGAAAAAATATATGCCCTTATATCTACCACAGCCAAACCTGTAGATTTTAAATCGAACTGCAAAATAAATATTCAAATTGTTTTTTGCCATACGAAAAAAATTTACTAATTTTACGTTTTCTTTTTTGAAAAAATTACCATGGATAAATCAGGCTATATTTTTACTTATAGAATAGAAGTAAGAGATTACGAAATAGATGCGGAGGGAATAGTAAACAATGCTAATTATCTCCACTATTTGGAGCATACTCGCCACGAATTTTGTAATAAAGTAGGCTTCTCTTTTGCGCAGATGTGTGAAAAAGGGATTACGCCGGTATTATCCCGTGTCGAAATTGACTATATGACTCCGCTTCGCTCCGGTGATGTGATGGTTAGTTGCCTTAATATCAAGCGAAAAGGTCCTCGTTTTATCTTTTATCAAGACGTATTTCGGGAGTCTGACGAAAGTCCGGTAGTAAAAGCGGTTGTAACCGTGGTATCTCTCAAAAATGAAAAACTTTCCCGCGGTGATGAAATTGCCGAGGCGTTCAAGGAATATTTAATGTAAATAATACAATGGTCTATTCTGAATTGACATATAAGATAGCATTATCGTTGCTGAAGTCAGTGACTATCGGTGATGCTCGCGAGTTAATTTCTCGTTTCGGCAGCATCGAGGCTATTTTTAGTGCCGATTATCGAGGAATAGTATCAGCACTCGGATCTACATCGGTTATTGACAGGAATAAGCTCGATGAAGCGCTTGCAAAGGCGGTTGATGAAGAGCAATGGGTGAAAAATAATGGTGTCCGCGCATTATTTTTTGAGGACGAGGATTATCCGCACCGACTCATTGACTGTGCTGACGCTCCGTTAATGCTTTATGCTCTTGGTGATGCGAACTTAAATGCTTCTCGCATTATAAGTATTGTGGGTACTCGTCACGCTACTAACTATGGTCTCGCTTTTGTCAACCAGTTCGTGGCTGATATAAGCAAGACTATTGATGATGTGCTGATAGTTAGCGGACTTGCTTACGGAATTGATGTTTCCGCACATAAGGAATCGCTGAAAGTTGATATTCCTACTGTGGGAATCGTGGCTCACGGGCTTTCCACTCTTTATCCTGCCGCTCACAGAGATATTGCGGCACGTATGGTTAAAGAAGGTGGTGCTTTGCTGACGGAATATACTCACGCTACTTCCGTATCAAAGGGATTTTTCCTTGCCAGAAACAGAATAGTAGCCGGTATTTGCGATGCGCTTGTGGTGGTGGAAACTGCGGAGAAAGGCGGTTCACTTGTCACGGCTCGCCTTGCCTCGGACTATGGTAAACCGGTTTTTGCACTTCCAGGCAGAACTTCGGATTTGTACAGTAAAGGGTGTAATAGACTGATTTACAATAATTCCGCTACGCTTATCACTTCCGCATACGACCTTGTCAAGGCAATGATGTGGAGCACGAAAAAGACTGAAGGCTGCCAACAATCCATTTTTATTGAACTTTCACCATCGCAGCAGACTATCTACGATTATCTCGTAAATCAAGGAGAGGCTACGCTTAACAATATGTCGGAAAATCTGGATTTACCTATCTCGCAATTAATGCAGGATTTAGGTGATATGGAATTTGATGAAATTGTGATGCCACTTCCGGGAAATAAATATAGAATTAACAAAACGTTATAATAAATTAATAACCTAATATAAATCAAACAAACCATGGCAAAAGTTATCGCTCCATCGGAATTTATCATCAACAGCGACGGTTCGGCATTCCATATTCATGTCCGTCCTGATCAGCTGACTGACCGTATTATCCTCGTGGGTGACCCGGGTAGAGTAAATATGGTCGCTGAATTTTTTGACACCAAGACGTTTGAAGTGTCTTCTCGTGAATTTCACACTATCGGCGGTACTTATAAGGGCAAACCTATAATGTGTATCAGCCACGGTATCGGTCCTGATAACATTGATATCGTTATCACTGAACTTGATGCCCTCGCAAACCTTGACTTCGAAACTCGTGAAATCAAAGAAAACTTCCGTCAACTCACTATGGTACGTATCGGTACTTCAGGTGCTATGCAGCCGGAAATTACTATCGGTACTCCTGTGATTGCTGAAAAATCACTCGGTTTTGACGGTGTTCTTAACTACTATGCAGGTCGTGAAAATGTTGTTGACCAAGAATTCGAAGATGCTTTCAAAAAATTCGTAAATTGGAACCCGCTTTGGGCTTCACCTTACGTTGTTGATGCTGATCCTGAACTCGTTGCACAAATCGGTCAAGACGATATGGTTCGCGGTAACACTATCTCTGCAGTAGGTTTCTATGGTCCTCAAGGTCGTGAAGTTCGTCTTCCGCTTGCTCACCCTACATTAAACAGCCTCATTGAGAAATTTGACTTCAAGGGCCGTCATATCACAAACTACGAAATGGAATCTGCTCCACTTCAAGGTTTGGGTAAGATGATGGGACATCGTTGTATGACTGTTTGCTCTATCATCGCAAACCGTATGAATAACAACGCTAATCCTAACTACAAGAATGCTATGCATGACCTTGTTAAGACTGTACTTGAACGTATCTGATAATTAAGTGCGAAAGTTACATAAAAAGGGTTATGGCTTGCAGTCATAACCCTTTTTATGTTGTATAACACATTTATGATTATCAAAATGATATGCCTAGCGAAACAAATGCGTAGTGGAGGTCTCCGAATTCTTCCACTTTGTCTTCAACAGTAATATTGCTTCTTGCGATATATTTGTATCCCACTATAAGGTGTGACTTAAATGCTTTACCTTTTGCAAGTGTAATACCGATACCTGCTGATGCTAATAGTCCAGTCTGTGACTTGAAGTCATAGATACTGTTAAATGATGCTCCTGCGCGGAAGTCACCGAATAGCAGGTGATGACCGGGAATAAATGATGTGCGCATTAGTGCATAGACCGGAATGCTTCTGCTGCTGTTGCTCGTCATTATATCAAATTCCGTACCAATGCCCAATGCGCGGAAATAATCGTTTTTATAGCCGACAAATCCGCTGAAATTAATATTTGTCATTTCGCTGCCTGTCATATCAATAGAACTGCCGAGGTCAAGTCCCCATGCAAAGTGTGATGCCTTATTTTCATTTTGAGCGTAAACAGGCAAGATTGACAAAATCAGGGCGAGTGTAATAAAAATTTTTTTCATAATCATTTTTTTACAAGTTTAAGACACGCCCATTTATCCATTTGTGTATCTGTGACGTATTCAAGACCATATTTTTTGCCTTCTTCAAGCAGCAGAGGAATATCTTCGTGGTAGAATCCGCTCAGGATAATATTGCCGCCGGATTTTACTGCTGCAGCGTAAGAGTGCAAGTCGCTGAGAATGATGTTTCGGTTAATGTTTGCGAGTAGAATGTCGTATTTCGGTTCTGCAGGTAGAAGTGACGCATCACCAAGCATAACGTTTATTTCCGGGTGATTGTTTATCTTAACGTTTTCAGCAGCGTTTACGTATGCCATTTCATCAATTTCCACTGCATCTGCTTTTGCTCCGCGCATTGCTGCGAGTATGGCAAGAATACCGGTGCCTGTACCCATATCCATCAGTGAAATTCCGTTAAGGTCAGTGGAAAGCAGTTGCTGTACAATCTGTGAAGTTGTGGCATGATGACCTGTGCCGAAAGCCATTTTAGGGTCGATGACGATATCGTATTCGCATTCGGGAATATCGGTGTGGAATGAACTGTGGATAACGCATTTATTTGCTATTACTATAGGCTGAAAATAATTTTTTTCCCATTCGCTGTTCCAGTCTTTACCTTCCACAAAGGTGCTTTTAACATTGAATTTCACTCCTTCAATGGGAAAATTTTCAAGAATGGAGTTTATGGTGTCGATATTGTATAATTCGTTTTTGACGTATGCAGTGAGTCCTTTTTCGTCCGGTACAAAACTTTCAAATCCTGCGTCAGCAATAACTGCTGCAAGAACATCGGTAATTGTGTCATTACACGGAGTGGCGTCAAATCGTACTTCTTGATAATCGTTCATATAGAGGATATTATTATTGTTTTGCTGATTTTAATTCTTCTTTGAGATAGGGTGCGGTAGGAGACTTTTTGTCTGCAATTTCTTCCGGTGTGCCTTCGGCTATTATTCTTCCTCCGCCCATACCGCCGTTGGGTCCCATATCGATGATGTAATCGGCGCATTTTATCACGTCAAGATTATGTTCGATAACAAGGACAGTATTGCTTTTTTCTACAAGGCGGTTAAGCACGCCGAGCAGTGTCTTTATGTCCTCAAAGTGAAGCCCTGTGGTTGGTTCGTCAAGGATAAACAGTGTTTTACCGGTGTCTTTGCGTGCTAATTCGGTAGCTAACTTCACTCGCTGAATTTCACCGCCGGAGAGCGTTGATGACTGTTGAACTAACATGATGTAGCCCAGCCCTATGTCTTGAAGCACCTTGATTTTGCGGAGGATAGCAGGCTGTGCCGCAAAGAATTCCACGGCTTGATTTATCGTCATATCAAGGACGTCTGCTATTGATTTACCTTTAAAGCGTACTTCAAGTGTTTCTCTGTTGTATCTGCGTCCTCCGCACACTTCGCACGGTACGAGTACGTCCGGCAGGAACTTCATCTCAATGGTGCGGTAGCCGTTACCGCTGCATGCCTCACATCTTCCGCCGGCAATGTTGAACGAAAATCTCCCGGGTTTATAGCCTCGTATTTTAGCTTCCGGAAGGGTTACGAAGAGGTTTCTTATGTCTGAGAACACTCCGGTGTAAGTGGCGGGGTTGCTGCGCGGAGAACGTCCGAGCGGGGCTTGATCTACGGTGACAACTTTGTCAATATTTTCTATCCCTTTTATCTCACGATATTCAAGTGGCATCTGTGAAGAGCGATAGAAGTGCTGACTGAGTATCGGCTGTAATGTGGAATTTACAAGGGTCGATTTTCCGCTGCCTGAAACTCCGCATATACAGGTGAATGTGCCGAGATGAAGGTGTAAGTCAATGTTTTTAAGGTTGTTACCTTTACAGCCGTAGAGGTCAAGCGTAAGTCCATTGCCTCTACGTCTCGCTTGAGGAACTTCTATTTTCCTCGTTCCGTTGAGGTACTGTGCGGTGAGAGTATCTGTTTTCAGCATTTCTTCCGGTGTACCTTGGAATACTACATATCCGCCTTTAATGCCTCCTTTTGGTCCTATATCCACGATATAGTCCGATTGCAGCATAATGTCTTTATCGTGTTCTACTACAATAATTGAATTAGAAGCGTCACGCAAGTGCTTTAATGAGTTTATCAGCCTGTCGTTGTCTCTTTGATGCAGTCCTATTGACGGTTCATCAAGGATATAGAGTACGTTCACAAGGTCACTCCCAAGCTGTGTGGCAAGTCTTATTCTTTGACTTTCTCCACCTGAAAGCGTACCGGAATTTCTGCCTATTGACATATATTCAAGACCTACGTCAATGAGGAATTGCAAGCGGTGTGAAATTTCTTTCAGAATTTCGGTGGCAATAACGTTCTGTGACGGACTAAGGTATTTATTTGCATTTTTAATCCAATCAAGCAGTTGGCAAATATCCATTCTTGACAGGTCTGCAATATTTTTATCTCCGATAAAGAAGTGCAATGCCTCTTTTTTTAATCTGCCTCCTCCACATTCAGGACATACGGCACGAGAGAAAAATTGTCCGCTCCACTTTTTAGCGGCACTGTCGGCATCTTCGTCTTGTTGGAGTTCAATATATTTGACAAGTCCTTCGTACGACAAAAAGTATTTTGACACTGATAGCGTTTCGGACTTGATGTCAAGCCGTTCGTCAGTGCCGTTTAGTATATCTGAAATACATTCATCGGGAAGCTCGCATATCGGAGTGGCGAGAGTCTTGCCGTATTTCTTGCAGATAGCCTCTATCTGAAGGAATATCATACTGCTTTTGTATTTTCCTAATGGCAGGATACCGCCTTGCTTGATTGAAATACTTTCATCGGGAATTATTTTCTTTCGATCTACGATGTTTATTGCTCCGAGGCCTTTACAGCACGGACATGCTCCTTGAGGTGAATTGAAGGAAAATGTGTGAGGTGATGGTTCCGGGTACGATAAGCCGGATACGGGGTCAATAAGTGTCTGACTGAAATGACTCACTTTGTCATTGTCAACATCGTACACCATCATCTGTTTTTCGCCTTGTCGCAGTGTCTTGGATACGGATTCAAGGAGACGGTCTTTGTCACTCTCTGAGACTCGAAGTTTATCCACAATCAGTTCTATGGAGTGATTTTTGTACCTGTCGAGCTTCATTCCGAGAGTTATCTCACGGATTTCGCCGTCAACTCTCACTTGTAGAAATCCTTTTTTTGTCAGTGATTCAAAGAGTTCCTTGTAGTGACCTTTACGGTTTTTTACGAGTGGTGCAAGGAGATATATGCGTTTGCCTTCGAATTTTTCAATAATCAGGCTGACGATTTTATCTTCGCTGTATTTCACCATCGGTTCCCCGGTGATATAACTTCTTGCAGTGGAGACTCTTGCGTATAGAAGTCGCAGATAGTCGTATATTTCAGTAGTGGTGCCTACAGTGCTTCGAGGATTGCGGTTTATCGTCTTTTGCTCTATGGCTATGACGGGGCTTAGTCCCGATATTTTGTCAACGTCAGGGCGTTCCAGAGAGCCGAGCATATTGCGAGCGTATGCGGAGAATGTCTCGATGTACCTTCTTTGTCCTTCTGCGTAAATGGTGTCAAAGGCAAGTGAAGATTTACCTGAGCCGGAAAGTCCCGTTATCACGGTTAGTTTTCCGTGAGGAATAGTAACATCGATATTTTTCAGATTGTGAACTCTTGCTCCAATTACATCGATGCAGTCAAGTTGCTTGGTTTCAATATCTTCTAATCGCATACCCAGGACTTGTTATAAACTTTTTTAACTTGCTTTTTACGGCTGAGGGTTAAAGAATTTTTAGGTAACTTGATGATATAGGTCTTTCCGGTCTTGTTTGGCAGTGTCTTGCTTCTTAGCCAGGGATTTAATTCTTTCAGCCATTGGTAAGTGCTTCCGTGGTCAATAGCCCATTGCGGTAAATCTTCAATTGTCTCAGTTACCTCTATGTCCTTAGTTTCAATAGGGTAGTACAGCTGTGATGATTTAAGGATAAAACCATAGTCGGCAGGATTTTCCATTATGAGCTTGGTTGCTATAATGCGGAACATATATCGTGACGTCTCTCTGTTCAAGTACAGGTCAAAAGATGAGGTCTGACCTTGTGATGAAAGTTCGCGATTTATTCTTGTAAGTCCTGCATTATAACTTGATGCTACGCTTTCCCAATTTCCGTATTTGCTATATGCTTTTTTGAGGTATCTGCAAGCGGCATTCGTTGCTTTTTCTATGTTGTACCTTTCATCTACGTCGTCTGTTATTTCCAATCCGTAGTCTTTTGCTGCTGCCGGGATAAATTGCCAGAATCCGGCAGCCTTAGCCGGTGAATATGCAAGCATATCCAGGGTGCTTTCCACGCAAGCAAGGTAAAGCAAGTCAAGTGGAACGCCGTTCTTTTTCAGTATCGGAGCAATTATCGGGAAATATTTATTTGCGCGCTTGATTAGTAGTAAGGTAGTGCCGTGTGAATACGTCATAGCAGTAAGCTCCCTGTCGAGCCTTTCGTACATATCCACTCTGTCGAAGTATATGGTCTGACCTGCAAAAGCGATTTTGGAGGGTAAATCCGGGTTTACCACTTCCACAGTCATTTTCTTACCGTAATTTGTGGTCAGTGAAAATTCCTGAGCCTCTGCAAGGTGTGGGATTATGGTGAGTACAGCAAATGCTGCAATAGATTTTATGATGTTGTTCATTATATAAGATGATTTATTCTGTTGGTTGGATTGTAGTGTTGGAAGAACTGCTGTTGATGATGTTTATATCGCCTGCAAGTTCGTATTTCTTTCCATCTGCGCCGCGTGCTTTAATTACGTAATAATATACGCCTGAAGGAACAAGTTTACCT
>JALEMF010000093.1 GCA_022768005.1 Bacteroidales bacterium
TTTTAATCGTACCTTTATGGAATTGAAATAAGAAATTCTTTTTTTTATTTAGGATTTTAAGAACGGTTTTAATCGTACCTTTATGGAATTGAAATAACTTTCAATACAGCTGCTACACATTTCAAGTAATGTTTTAATCGTACCTTTATGGAATTGAAATTGTCGTAATTATTAAGCTCTATCAACTCTTTGTAGTTTTAATCGTACCTTTATGGAATTGAAATTTAAAGCCGTAACCGCCACCGAAGCCACCCCAACCGTTTTAATCGTACCTTTATGGAATTGAAATATCGCAATAATAACAAATAGTTGGTCTTCAGAAACTGATGTCTGAATGATTACTATATGCTATAAAAAAATGCGCCCCTGAAGCATATTTTGCAAGAGGGGCGTATTTTTGTAAATTTTGTTCGGGATTATTTTTTCATTGCTTGATAAACCATTTGGAATAGGCGAGGGCGTATATTGACTTCGTCAAATGCTTCGTTGTCGCGTGTAGGATTTACGCGGTTGCAAAGGAAGATGAAGATAATGTCATTTTCCGGATCTACCCAGAATACTGTTCCTGTGAAGCCTAAGTGTCCGTATGTTCCGGCAGTAGCTTCAGCGCATGTGGGTGAATAGTTGCTGTTTGTCTTGTCCGGCTTGTCAAATCCGAGTCCTCGGCGACAAGTGGGGCTTTTTGTTGTGGTGAACAGTTTAACGGTTTCAGGTGAAAGGATTCTGTTGCCTCCGTAAGTGCCTCCGAAGAGCCACATTTGGCAAAGTTTAGCAAGGTCTTCGGCATTAGAGAACAGACCGGCATTGCCTTGTACGCCTCCTGAGAAGTTCGCAAGTTCATCGTGGACGTATCCGCATAGTGTCTGTTTCCTCAGGTATGTGTCTTTTTCTGTGGAGGCAATTTCAGTGTTTTTGAATCGGTTTAGCGGTTGGTAGCAAGTTCTGTAGCAGCCGAGGAGGTTAAATACGCTGTCCTGTATCCATTTGTCGTGGCTGATGCCTGTGACGTGCTGTTCAAGGTCCATAAGCAGGCAGAAGTTAAGGCAACTGTAAGCGTAGGACTTGTCTTTGCGTAGCGGAGAATTGTAGATACGGCTCATAATGGTGTCGTACGTGATTTTGCCTACATACAGACCTTTTGCGGCTTCAATATTGAATTGTTTTGTCTTGACAGGGGAAGTTATGTCACGGCGAAGTTGTGCAGTCGCATTTCCGTAAGCACCTTCCTGGATAAGGATAGGGTTAGCGTCAGAAGGTTTGTTGTCAATAAGTTTTCCGGTATATGTGGTGGAGTCCATCATAAGGTAAAACATGTTCAGACTTGGCTGTATTCCGCTTTCGTGGAAAAGAAGTTGCTTGATGGTGACGTCGCTCTTGTTTGTACTTCTGAGCCCCGGTATATATTTTGAAGCGGTGTCGTTGAGGTTAAACAGTCCGAGGTCATACGCTTTCATAACTCCAGGCAGTGTGCCTGTGGCTTTTGAGACGGAAGCAAGGTCGTAAAGAGTGTTGTTTGTAACCGGATACTTTGAGCCGAAAGATTGGTAGCCGTATGCTTTGTCAAAGATGACATTACCGTTTTTAGCCACGAGAAGTTGACAGCCGGGGAATGCTCCTTTGTCTATAGCATAAGTGATGAGGGAGTCAAGTCGGTTGTCAAGATTGCCGCTAAGTCCTTCAGCAACGGCAGAAGAGTAGCCGAGCCGGTTTTTCTCTCGTGAAAGTCCTTCGCCTGACTTAATAAGTCCTTTGATATCCACGGGGCATCTGCCTTTGATTTCAATTCCTCCGAAAATGGCTTGTGCAGCAGCGCTTTGCAAGTTTTCAGTGTCATCGTAAGCAAAGATTACAGCGGCTCCGCCTGAGATAGAACCTTTCATCGGTGAAATTTTGTAAGGATTTACGAAGAAGACTTCAATGACGTTAGGCAATTTTTTCAAGGTGCTTAGTTGGTGAGATGCGCTTTGATTGCTTTTATATACGGCAGCGATGACAGTATCGTATTTTTTGAGAGCCTTGGTGTGATAAGCGGTGTTATAGATATCAACATCTGCGTATTTATGGCAGTATTCTTCGAATTCAGCGCCGTTTCCACCGATGTTTACGATAGCTATGGATTTGGGCTTAACGTCTTTGACAGGAATTAAATTGTGCTTGTCTTGAACGAGGGTGATGGCACTGTTTGCAATTTTTTGCGCAGTGGCGTATGCTTGTGGTGCTTCAATAATTTCTTTGATACCTTCATTTCTTACAGGCTTGCAGTCTTGTACTCCGAAAGCGTATTTGTAAGCCAGTACCTTACGGCATCGCATCTCAATGTCTTTCTTGCTGATGACGTTTTTCTTGACAGCTTTAACTACTTGCTTGAAGTCTTGAACGGGCATTTCGGGGTTAAGCAATACGTCAGCACCGGCTTTGAGTGCTTCCACGCAGTTGCTTTTACCTACGAGTCTTGCTCCTCTCATACCGAGAGCGTCGGTGAAAATAATACCGTCAAACCCCATTTTTTCTTTCAGGAGTTCCGTAGTGATAGGATATGAAAGAGATGCCGGAGTGCAAGATTTGTCAAGTGCAGGCACGTTCAGGTGTCCCACCATAATTCCATTACCTCCGTGTGCAATAAATTTTGCGAACGGGAGTAAATCAATATTCGTGAGTGTCTTGTAGTCGTGGGTGACAACGGGCAGTTCTTTGTGAGAGTCCGCAGAAGTGTCACCATGACCGGGGAAATGCTTAGCCACAGCCATCACGCCGCCGTCTTCAAGTCCGTCAGCGTAAGAGCAAGCGTATTTGGCTACGTTTTCAGGGTTTTCGCCGAATGAGCGGTAACCGATAACCGGGTTGTTGGGATTTAGGTTAACGTCAACAACGGGTGCAAAATTGATATTCACGCCTATTGCCTTAAGTTCTCGAGCCACTTCTTTTCCGTATTCGTATGCGATGTCGTAATCTTGTACTGCACCCATGCAGATATTATGCGGGAAACGAGGAGTATCCTTAATTCTCATTTGCAGTCCCCACTCACCGTCAAAAGCGATAAATGGCTGGATTTCAGCTGATTCTCTTGCACAGTTAATAGCGCTGACGTAGTCGTCAAGCTCTCCTCTGTAAAATAGGATACCACCCATTTTGTATTTTCCGATAAGTGATTTTATGGTTGCATTAGCTTCAGGATTAGGGAAGAGGTTTACGAAGAAAAGCTGTGCCACTTGGTCTTCAAGCGACATAGTTTTTATAACCGAATCCACCCAATGTTTACATTCCGGTGAGGTAATAACCGCACGTTTTTCGCTTGTGCCGGCAAAAGCCACTATGGCAAATAATGCCATAAATAGCGAAGAGAGGAATTTTTTCATTATGATATTGGTGTTTTAAGAATTACAAATTATGAATTGAATTAGTAGTGCATTCTCTGTTTGTCAGAAGTCTTGAGATACTTTTTGTGGTGTTTTTTGATGTAATTAATCAAGTCTTCCTGAACGATGTTTTCGCTTAGTTTTACGATAGGGAATGCTTCAAGCATATCGAAACTGTCACCACCGTTAGCGAGATAGTCAATGGTAGCAATGCGATATGTCTTGTTCGGGTCAATATTTTTGCCGTTAACTTTTGCGTAAATATAGTCTTGATGATCTTCACTCATTTTGATATCAACGTTTTTGCTGACGCCTTCACCTTTTCTGATAGTCATATATTTAAAGCAACTGATAAGGCTGTCGCCGGAAATTTCCTGGATAGAGACTCTGTTGGAGAATGGTTGTGTAGTCATAACCTGACCTTCGGAAAGTTTTCCTTTAATCCATGGTTTTCTGATACTGCCTACGTTTATGATAGCCAAGTCAACTTTCTGTTTGCCGGACATTTCTTGTGCGCGGCAGAGAATGAAGTCGGCGAGGAAGTTTCGGAGTTCCGGATTTTCTTCGCGTAGAGTTTCTTTTATATTGCTGATGTAGATGCTGTTAACTGAGTCAACGCCTTGTCGGAACCGTGCGAGGAATTCCACCATAGCTTTGTCCTGAGGATATTTATCGTAGTGGCTGTCAATGTCGTAGAATTTGTGTCTTGCCTCCATAGTTTCCAAGTCAATATCGAATTCACCGAGTTTATATCCATATTTAAATGCTTGTACGATGAGAGGTTCAACACCGAGTTTATGCCAGCAGCACGGGCTCTCAATTTCCACTAACTGGTGTGAGTGTCCACCGATAATGATATCAATATTCGGACAAGCCTTTTTGAGGTCAACGTCACCGATAGCCTTTATATTTTGATATCCTAAGTGTGAGATAGCGATTACGATATCGGCTGCACCGGAATTTTTGAGGCTGTCAGTGAGATGCTTTGCAGCCTCAATGGCATCATGGTAAATGGTGTTGTCGTAGCAGCCTTGGGCAATCATACCCTTAGGGTTGAGGTTCAATCCGAGAAATGCGATTTTTTTGTCGGCAATAGTTTTGATATCGTATTTTACAAATTTCTTGGCGAGTTCTTTGTTCTTGAATTCGTAGTTAGAGGAAATCCATTTAAGATTTGTAGGAATGATAGCCTTAGCCATAAGTGTATCGGTATAGTCAAAGTCGTGATTTCCGAGAATACAATAGTCGTAGCCCATTATTTCCTTCAGTTTGTATTCAACTTTACCCTTATAGATGTTGAAAAACAAAGTGCCTTGTACAGCATCACCGGCATCAACTACGATGACGTTTTCATTAGCAGCTTTAACGCTGTCAATAATGGCTTTATGGCGAAACCACCCTCCGAGATTTTTATCATCAGGGTCAATCTGGGAGTGAGTGTCGTTTGTGTGTAAAATTATAAGATGTTCTGCGGAAATCGCAGGTGCAGCCAATAGCAAGGCTGCGGATAATAAAAAGTTTTTTATGAGTTTCATTTATTTTAATTTAAGGAGTTACGTGTTATTTTGTGCGAAGTTACGAATTATTTGTCAGAAAA
Source organism: Bacteroidales bacterium (assembly GCA_022768005.1). GTDB lineage: Bacteria > Bacteroidota > Bacteroidia > Bacteroidales > Muribaculaceae > CAJUPY01. The sequence goes on from JALEMF010000093.1 coordinate 4,954, forward strand.
TTAAACTTAATACGTATTTAAAATTCTATGGCTACTGCAACTTCATCAAGTTTGGCACCGGGAATAGGTGGTGTGACTTTTGAAACGCTGACGTTTCCGGATAAAATACCGGGAAAAGAGCCGATAAGGGCATTTTTGATTCTATATACTACGTTTTCCAGCGTCTTAGATGTGATTGCCATTTCTCGTTTTACTATTTCTATTACTTCTGCATAACTGATAGACGTCTCAATATCATCATTTTCCATTGCTTCCGCTAAGTCACAGTCAAGTTGGATATTTACGAGGAACTTGTTTCCTACAACGTTTTCTTGTGGCATTACTCCGTGAAAAGCGTATATTTCAAGATTTCTGACGTATATACGATTCATTTTGTCAAGTTATTTATAATTATTATTTTACACGTTTCTTTTATAACACGTCTCATTAGTACAATGTAGAAACTATTGATATCACAGACCGCACATCTCCGAAGTGCGAATCCGGAGGATTGTCTTATCACGCGCATAGCGCACAGCGTGCTTATACGGCGTTTCGAACAGTCTAACGTCTCCGACATACCCTGATGACGACATCTTCTATCATGCAATAATATTCTTAAATTAAAAGAGCCGTATTATTTTTAACGTAAAGGTAGCCTTTTTTTTCTTTAGATTAAAATTATTTTATATCTTTGTGGAAATGTAGAGAAATAAACTAATGTAAAATATATCAAAATGAAAAAGTTTTTTTACTTATTCGGACTTGCCGCAGTGATGACGTCTTGCGGTGGTGCCAAGAATGACACTTACGTAGTAAATGCTACTTTTGATGCTGTTGATAATGATTTAATGGCATATATTGTCAATTATGATACAGGTGATAAGATTGACAGTGCTGTGGTAGAAAATGGTAAAGCAACATTTACTGGCAAGATTGAAAGCCCTGTTCTTGCAAGAATGCTTGTTACCGGCGGTTTGCGTCGCGGCAGTTTCGTCTTGGAGGCTGATTCCATCACTTTTGCAGGCGGTCAGGCTACCGGTGGTGAACTAAACAAGGTGCTGAATGACTATAATGAAGCTATAAATGTTTTCCGCACTCAGATTTCAGAACTTCCTGATAGTGCAGGTGAGGAACAGTGGAAACCTATTATGGATAAGGCTAATGCTTATAGTGCAAAGGTTTTTGCTGAAAATAAGGATAACGTAGCAGGCTATTTTATCTTCTTGAATAACTTCGCTTACGAATTAGATCTCAAGCAACTTAAAGACAGTGTAGCAAAGTATCCTTCTCTTGCTAACTATAAACGTATCACTGACCTCCAACAAGCTCTTGAAAATAAGGCTGCAACGAGCGAGGGTGCTATGTTCAAGGATTTTGAAGTTAATTCCGGAGACTCTGTGTTCCGCCTCAGTGACTATGTAGGCAAGGGTGACTATGTACTTGTTGACTTTTGGGCAAGCTGGTGTGGACCTTGTATGCGTGAGATTGAAGTTATCCGCGGCATTTACGAAGAACTTAGTCCTAAGGGGCTTAATGTTATCGGTGTAGCAGTTTGGGACGAGCCTGAAAACACCAAGACGGCAGTTGAAAGCAAGAATATCCCATGGCAGATAGTTTACGATGCTCAAAAAATACCTACAGACATTTACGGTATTTCAGGTATTCCTTGCATTATATTGTTTGGTCCTGATGGTAAGATATTATTAAGAGATAAGTACGACGAAGAACTTGTATCCGGCGTAAAAGCTTTTTTCGAGGACGCTAAATGAAAATGAAATTATTATTGACGCTTATTGCGTTCGTTTCAATTTCAGTTTCTGCTCAGATAAACTACAACGTTAACGTTAACTTTGATGAAGACGATAATGACTCAATGGCTTACATAGTGGATTTCGATTCATCTGAAGTTATAGATAGCGTTGTAGTGGAAAACAGCGTCGCGCATTTTAGGGGTAGTATCCATACGCCTGTGATGGCTATGCTGAACCTTGACGGGCAGGATATGCTGAGATTTATCCTTGAGGGAGGAGACACTGAGATTACTCTTAAAGAAAATTCTCGTGCCTTTAATGGCGGTAAACTTAACAGGAAACTTGAACAGTTCGGTATGAAAGCGGATTCGTTAGTAGCTGCTTATCATCAGTTGCCTCCAAATGCTGATAATGAGATGCGCGATACGATAAACAGTCAATATATGAACTTGATGTTCAGTACATTGAGAAATAATATTGACAATCCTATCGGCTACATTATCTTGATTTCTCTTGCTCCTGCGATGGATATAGATGAGATAAATGACTTTATTTCAGATAATCCGGACTTGGCAAACTCTTCAAGGCTTAAAGGTGTTATTACAGTTAAGACTAATGAGAAGGCTACGTCTGAAGGTCAGCCGTTCCGTGACTTTACGACGTCGTACGATGGTGATACGTTCACGCTGAGTGACTATGTGGGTAAAGGTCGCTACGTACTTGTAGATTTCTGGGCAAGTTGGTGCGGCCCTTGTCAGAGACAAATCCCTGTTTTAAAAAGGCTTTACAGTAATTATTACGACAAAGGTCTTGACATTATCAGTGTAGCGGTGTGGGACGAGCCTTACAAAACTATTGAGGCTATCAAGTTGCATAATATGCCATGGAAGCAAGTGATTGATGCTCAGAGCGTTCCTACTGACTTGTACGGTATCAGCGGAATACCTTGCATTATCCTTTTTTCACCGGAAGGGGTAATTCTCAGCCGTGGAAAACAAGACCGTGAACTTGAGCGAGATGTGATGAAAGCACTCGGAGTTTACGACTCTTTACCTGCGGGGAACCAGGAATGAAAGAATACGGTTAGAAATTAAAGCAAAGAGAATTACGCCGATGATGTCGGCATCAAAATCAGCCCAGTCGCCGCTACGGCCTAATTCCATACAAGTTTGTACAATCTCTATTGAGCCACCTACGGCAATAGAGATTGTACTTGTTTTTAAGATAGTCTCTTTATCTACTGTAGCAACTTTGAACTTTCGGGCATAGTCGTAAATACAAGTGATGTTAAAGACGCCGAACATAATTGCATGCACCACTTTATCCGTATGCTCCCACCATTTAATGTCATTTTCAGGGAGAGGGTGAGGATATAGTGTAAGGTACATTATGATAACTAACACAATTTCCGTGTACAGGTAAGCAGGTGCTTTATAGAGTAGATTTCTTAATTTATTCATATATGTAAGTGCTTTGTTGAACCGGAATTATGTGAGTTACTGCCTACCCATTTGTCTCATTACAGCATTTACTTTGAGTTGTGTTTCTTCGGTGATGTACACTTGTCGTCTTGCTCCGAGTCTTACCAAGAAGAAGTTGTGCCAATAACTTCCGTTGAGATTTTTCTGACGAGACATAAGTGGGTGAGGCTTTTTGCAGAAAGTGATGTTCAATGGAATAAAATCGTATTTTTTACTCAATCCTTCGGCATCAAGTTCTTCAAAAATATTCAGTGCATCTGAGTAACGCTGACATAGCATCAGTGCAGATGCGTATTCAAGTCGGTTCTTGGGTGAAGGGTCTTTTTTTGCATCTTCAGCAGTTACAAATAGTACTATTTTGTAATAGCGATATTCTTGTCTAAAACTATAGTAGCACCATAGCCAGTATATGAAGACGATAATTGCGGCGATAGACATAGGATAAGATTATTTGTACAAGTATCTTTTAATGGAATGTTTCGGCGTCTTCTCGAATTCGGTATCTCGCAGTTCTATTTCAGCCACTTGCTCGTAGCGTGCAATGGAGGCATTGAGTTGCTTGAGGTTGGCGTTCATTATTTCAGCGAGGTGGGCATCATCAATATTCGTTTGCTTGATTTTATCTTTGTCAGGATAAACGAGTGCCACAAGTTTGCTATCTCTTTGCACTACGAGTGTCTCGGCAATGTAAGGCAGTGCGGATAATTTTGATTCTATTTCTTCAGGATAAATGTTTTGACCGGAAGATGTGAGAATCATACACTTTGAGCGTCCGCGGATATATAAAAAGCCGTCAGAGTCCTGAACACACATATCACCTGTGTTCATCCAACCGTCTTTCATGATAGCAGATGTGGCTTCCTCGTTATTGTAATATCCGAGCATCACATTTGCACCTCTAACCCATAATTCTCCGGGAACTTCAGCCGAATTTTCAGAGTCAACACGTACTTCCATTCCATCTACGGGACGTCCGCAAGAGCCTGCACGGTTGATGTACCATGGAGCGTACGAAATAAGCGGTCCACATTCTGTCATTCCGTAGCCTATTGTCAACGGGAATTTTATTTTACGCAAGAAGTTTTCCACATCACTGTTCATTGCTGCGCCTCCTGAGATGAGTTGCTGTAACTCACCTCCAAAAACGTTAATGAGTTGACGGCGGATTTTGCCATAGATGAGATTTCTGATTCCCGGGATAGAGCATAAAACTTTCATTACAGGCTTGTTTATCACGGGGAATACCTTGCCTATAATGATTTTTTCAAGTATTAGCGGAACTACTATCATAAGTTTCGGCTTGACTTCCGCAAGTGCTTTGAGTAGAATTGACGGTGCGGGTGTCTTTCCAAGGAAATGTATGTGGCAGCCTTTGAGCAGCGGGAATATTAATTCCACGAGGAGCCCGAACATGTGAGCGAGCGGAAGTAAGCACAGTGTGCCGTCGTCAGGAAACAGGTATGGTATATTTCTTACGGAATATACTGCATTGTTCGACAGGTTGCCGTAAGAGAGCATTACACCTTTAGAACTGCCCATGGAACCTGAAGTATAGTTTATTACTGCAAGGTCGTTAACTGTATCTGCGAACGTATCATCAGCCGGAATAGCATCGATGGAATAAATGTCATCAAGACTAACAGTGATATTGCTGATTTGCGATAAATCTGTTTTGTCCTTAATGGCAGAATCAATAAATGCCATTTTAGCACCGCTATGCTGTACGAGATGTGAAATTGTAGCCGGATTAAAATCGTTAAGAATAGGAACTGCAACAGCACCGTAAGTTATGCAGGCAAGAAAGGCGATAGCCCAGTTACTCCTGTTTTTTCCGCAAATAGCCACTCTGTCACCTCTTACTATTCCGTTTTGCTTCAACAGTCCTTTGACCTTGGATATATTTTCGGCAAGCTCACCGTAAGTCAGAGTATGCCCATTGTTCATATCTGTAAGCGCAGCGTGAGAAGCGTTTTTAGTCAGCGTTTCGGATATTAATTTGTTTAAACTTATATGTGCCATATTCCTATATTTTCAATCTTAATTATTCTCTTATAATTCGCATAATACAATAACGGATATTTTGTCGTTATTGTTTATCTTGCCATTTTCCGTCGGCTTTGAGTATTTCAATAAGGTGCTCCAAAGCTTCACTTGCAGGTATATTTTTTTCTACACATTCTTTTCCTTTATAAAGGCTTACGTGTCCTGCGGCTGCTCCAACGTATCCGTAATCAGCATCAGCCATTTCACCGGGGCCGTTAACAATACAGCCCATAACGCCTATTTTGAGTCCCGGAAGGTGTGCTAATGCCGCCTTAATCTCTTTAAGAGTTGACTGCAAGTCAAAAAGTGTTCTTCCGCAGCTCGGACAGGATATAAATTCCGTCTTTGTGAAGCGACGGCGTGCTGCTTGAAGGATAGAGTAACCGAGGTCTTCAAGTCTTTCTGCTGAAAGCGTGTTGCACTTAATGCAGATACCAGCTGCAAAACCGTTAAGGAGAATACGTCCGAAATCCGCTGCTGCATAAAGAATTACGTCATCAGCGGCAGTGTCACCGTAATCTATCATTATCACTACCGGAACATTAGTTTTGCCTGCTAAGTAGTGGCAGGCTGAAAGAATTGAGCCAACAGTATTTTGTGACGTGGAATACAAGCATATCGGGCGATTCAGTTGTGATAAATTTACACTGTGAATGTCAGCTGCATTAATTTTTTCCATTCCGTCTGTTGAAGTGACTACGGCAGTTGGATTCTCTCCCCCTAAATTGCCGATTCGGTCGTACTTGATTATTTCAGGTGCGATAGGATTGTAGCCTTCATAATAGTTCCCTGAAACTGATTCGCAATTTTCGTGACTTGTGATATAATTTACCAGATTGCGAGCCACAGGTACTTCACATTCAGGGTCTTCGCTGAGAGAAACGCGGATAGTGTCGCCAATGCCGTCGGCGAGTAATGTGCCTATGCCTACTGCAGACTTAATTCTGCCGTCTTCTCCGTCACCTGCTTCAGTTACACCGAGGTGAAGCGGAAAATGCATATTTTCCTTATCCATAGCAGCAATAAGGCGACGTACTGTTTCTACCATAATTACGGTGTTTGATGCTTTCATGGAAATTACCACTTCAAGGAAATTCCTTTTGACGCACACACGGAGAAATTCCATAGCACTTTCCACCATGCCGGAAGGAGTGTCGCCGTATCGGCTCATTATTCTGTCCGAAAGACTGCCGTGGTTTACTCCTATTCTTACGGCAGTGCCATGTTCCCGGCAGACATCAAGAAACGGGGTGAGTGCATCATCGATTCGCTTAAGTTCTGCTGCATACTCTTCGTCGGTGTAAGTGAGTTTCTTAAATGTTCGTCCCGGGTCAACGAAATTTCCGGGGTTAATCCTTACTTTTTCCACTACCTTTGCAGCAGCAAATGCAGCGCGGGGATTAAAGTGAATGTCAGCCACAAGTGGAGTGGTGATGCCTTCTGCCCGGAGTTCGGAACGAATATTGGCAAGATTGTCAGCCTCACGTACGCCTTGTGCGGTAAGTCGCACATAGTCTGCACCTTCGGCTACGATGCGTTTGATTTGTGCCACGCTTCCCGGGGTATCCATAGTAGAAGTATTGGTCATAGACTGGATACGAATCGGATTATTTCCGCCAAGTGGAACGCCACCTATATTTACGACAGACGATTTACGTCTTTTATAATCAAAAACACTCATTAGTTTACTTTGTATTTATACTTGAGGGCTGCGAGCTGAGTATTCGCTTTAACGATTTTATCTACAAGCCCTTCACGATATTTCTGAAAACGAGCTGCGATATCTTTGTCGCTCAGCGCTAAAATCTGAGTGGCAAGAATTGCGGCATTCATAGCACCATTAATTCCAACCGTTGCTACTGCAATGCCCGGTGGCATTTGTACTATAGAAAGTAACGCATCACGTCCTTCAAGCGAAGAGTTAATAGGTACGCCGATTACAGGTACGGGGGTCATGGCTGCAATCACGCCTGGCAGTGCTGCCGCCATCCCTGCTGCTGCGATAATAACCTTTAATCCTCTTTCGGAAGCGTTTCTTGCAAATACTTCCACTTCACGAGGCGTGCGGTGAGCAGATAGTGCGTTCATTTCAAACGGGATTTCCATCATGTCAAGGAATGCAGCAGCCTTTTCAAGAATGTGCAAATCCGATGTACTACCCATGATTATACTTACTAACGGAGTCATAATAATGCTTGAATTTTAATTATAGGATATGTATATTAATAAACCAAACTCGATAATAACACGCATACTGCACCGTTCGCTACTCCTGCCAACACTTGCATCGGGGTGTGATGCCCGAGAATGATGCGTGCTGTTCCTACAAGTCCTGTCAGGATTATCATTGTGTACAGCAACGGCATACTGCCCATCATCAGGAGCTGATATTTGAACAGTAGGTACACGAACATTGTCAGCGCTCCCATTGCAGCGGAGTGTGCGCTTATTTTCCACCAGCGATTAATAATAAGTGTCACCAGTACTGTCAAACCGCCGGCTACGGCAAACATTGTAAGCCATATCGGAGAGTGTACAAGGTGATAATACACTGCAAGAAATGAATAGCATACTACTGCTAACAGGTAAGGTAACAGTCGTTCAGCTCTCTCGGTGAGTTCCACGCTTTTTACCGCTTTAAGTCGATACATTGCGAATACGAGTGAAAACGGTATTAATGCCGTTAAGCCGAATGTGACGCCGGTCACTGTTAACTTTGAAGACAACGGTACTACGAATAATATTGACATCCATAGTACTATCGCTATTGCGTATGTAGGAACTAAGAACGGAGAGAATACTGCTGATACTATGTTTGATATTTTTTTGTACATTGTATTGTATTTTTTATTGTCTATAATTCTTTTCTGAGTCGCGCAACGGGTATGCCGGACTTTTCACGGTATTTGCTAACCGTGCGGCGAGCGACGCTGTAACCTTTCTGCACGAGCAGGCTCGTAATGGCTTCGTCACTTATCGGTTTGCGCTTGTTTTCCGCACTGATTATTTTCTTAATTTCTTCGATTATTTCATGTGAAGAAGCATCTTCATCGTCATTAACTCTTTCGCTGAAAAAGTCTTTGAGTGAATATACTCCGTAAGGCGTAGAAATGTATTTGCCGGCAGTGGAACGTGATATTACGGAAATGTCATCGCCTGTGATAGATGCGATGTCTTTAAGCACCATCGGACGCAGTTTGCTGACGTCTCCGGTAAGGAAAAATTGACGTTGAATTTTGACTATTGCGCTCATCACCCGGAATAGAGTTTCCTGGCGAGTGGCAAGCATACGTATAAACATCTGTGCTTCGTCACGCCGCTGACGGATAAATGCCATAGCCTCTTTCTTGTCTCTTCCCACTTTCAGCACCTCGGGATTGGAGTCATCGGCAAAAGTCGCCTCTATTTGCAGTTCCGGTATATTATTCAGTAAGGTGAGTGCCAGTTCATCTCCGTCAACATCTACATTGAAATCCGGAACAATGTGTCTTGAACCGTCTTCAAAGCCGCCTGAAGAAAATTGTGAACCCGGTTTGGGATTAAGGCTGCGAATTACGTCAATAGCCGCTTTGAGGGAGTTTGATGAGATAGACATTGCGGCGGCAAGTCTGTCGTAGTGCTTTTTTGTGAATAAATCGAAATAGTCCGCTATCACCTCAAGAGCATCTTTTACTGCCTTAGAAGCAGTTTTGTCGTTGGAAAGTCGTCGCTGAAGTTGTAGTAGCAGACAGTCGCGTAAATCAACGGCGCCAACTCCGGCGGGGTCAAAAGTTCTAATCATCTGCCACATTTCGCGTACTTCATCAGTGCTGACGTCTTCACCTGTCTGTAATGCAATATCATCGGTAATGGAACGAATGTCACGTGCCATGTATCCGCTATCGTCAATGTTTCCTATAATGTATTTTGCAATGTTTTCCTGGCGAGGAGTGATATCGTGCTCGGAAAGTTGTTCTGTCAGAGAATCAATAAGAGTGTCACCGTTATCCACCACAACCGGCTCCGTGTAGTCGTCAGGGTCGTAAGTGCCGTTTTTGTCTTTTTTGAGATATGTAGGAATATCGTCATCGGTTCTGTAATCCGCCATTTGCATTTTTTCAGCACTTTCGCCGTAAGAAGTATCGGAGTCATCTGAATTCAGGTAAGAAACTTCGCCGGAATCGTAATCGTCTTCATTCTTTTGCTCGGAATTGTCGTCGAATAAGTCCGATTCAGAGTCAGAATTCTTGTCTTGCTGCGATTTTTCACTTGAATCAGCTACTTCAAGTGCAGGCAATTCTTCAAGTTTGCGCTTGACCTCCTCCTCGATCTGAATAGCATTCATCTCAAGAAGATTGCCAACACCTATCTGCATAGGTATCAAACGCTGCGTTTGTACCTGTTCAAGTCCTGTCTTTTGAGAGTTGTTCATGACTGCAAAATTACGCTTAAATGCTAAACTGACAAAATAAACGGCGGCAAAAATTGCAATAGTTTTACGGTTCTTTTTCTATGTAACATCTTCTGCGTCAAACGACAGAATGTGCTGATTAGGATTATTTAACGTTGCTGTGCTTTATTTTTTCACATGTTGCTGCTTATTTTTGCCCGAAATGCTGAATAACATATAGTGAGTTTTGCTTTATGTGAAAAATATTTGTTAGTTCAGCACGTAAATGATTTTACAGTTATGAGTAAGAAAGAAAATACGGAGAATAGTGTGTTGCGGATTAGTTTGTGCGGTTCACACTTGTCTGATGAGGAGGGAGCACCAAAGTATATTACGAAAAAGATGTTTTTCAAGGAGTGTCCTGTTGCGGGTGTGTCTTTTCATATTGAGCGAGAAGATGAACTTTGGGACGAACTGCACGAAGGAGTGGAAATTGCTCTGGTGAGGGATAGAAATAATCAGTATGACCGGAATGCTGTTGCTGTGGCACTTGCTGATGACTATGATGGTAATCCTGATGACTTTGATTTCAGGTATATTCTCGGATATATTCCTAAGAGTGAAAATGCGGAAATTGCTACGATGCTGGACTTGGGGTATGCGGAAAAGTTTTCGGCGAAAATTACCACTTATAAGCGTTATGGTGCTTACAATGGTCGTATCCGCATAACTATCTATTTGGAAAGTCTTGTTGAGGAGATTGACCATAGCAATCAATACCGTGCTTGGGTGCTGACTGACGGGGAATACGAGTCTTTGACGTCAAACCTTGATGAATACGGCTTTGCAAAATTTCGTTTTGGCGCTTTTGGTATTACTGATAGTGATTATTTCCCGAAAGTAGGTGAGAAGATGGTACTTGTTTATCATAAAGATGATGATTATATATGCTATCTGATGCGCGTTCTTGCAGAGGGTGACGGTTGCATTGCCTTCGGAGTTGACCGAGATGAAGTCTTTGCTTGTGATTGCCGTACGCAGTATATTCTGACTAATGTAGCAGGGCCGATTGTGATAACCGGTGAAGTGGCAGACATTATGTCTGAAAGTGATTTGGCGAAATATTCGGATCAGCAGTATTTGTCCGAAAGTAAAACAAACTTTTTCAAGAACTTATTTGCCTATGCAAGGTTTACTTGCGAAATAAGTAATGAAATGCCGGATTTGCCATAGATTGGGAAAACGATTATTATATATGGAATAATGGAGAGTATCTACAATAGACGTGTAGCGATTGTTATTTTCCTTTTTTCTTGCGTCGGAGTGTACGTGCTATGCGAAGGTATTTTTGTGCTTCGTGAGTTTCGCCGTATTCTGTGAGAATGGTAGCCAGTCCTTCGTATGCTTCAGGGCATTTGGGGTTTAGTTCCGAGGCTCTGAGGTAGCAGTCGTAGGCATCGTGATTTTCTCCCAAGTCAAGGTATATGTCACCTAAGATGAGTGCCGGCTCGAACGTAATTCCGGGTCTTAAAATTAGTGGTTCAAGAATGGAGGCGGCATCTTCAAGTTTACCGATTTTCTTGTACAGTTTAGCCTTGGCGAGGAGTGCTTTGGCATAGTTCGGTGCAAGTGATAATGCTTTGTCGAGGTTTGCCAAGGCTGAATTTACTATTGCGGTGTCTTTTGTGTCGGTACACATTTCTCCTAATGCAATGTATTCGTCGGCTAATGATTGCAGTCTTTCCGTCTGCTCTTTTACTGTTTCGCTCAGTTTTTTCACTTTGTTTTGCAATTCGCTGATGACGTGGGCTTTACGGCAGATTAGGCGTACTATTCTTTCGCTGCCGAGTTCGTTTCTTTTTACAGATGCTTTGGCAAAATCGCGTATTGCTTCTGTGATGTTTCCGTTGTCAAAGTTTTTGGCTGCTTGAGCGTACAGGTCATCAGCGGCGGAATTTTCAAGTGCTTTGGCGAGGAGGAGCGGATTGTTGAAGGAGTTGCTGAAATTTACTATATCTCTGTTTACGAATATGTCGCGCATGGAGATAGGTGTGCGCAGTGTGATACCGTCAATGGAGACGCAACGGCTGAGTGCGACGTAGGTTTGTCCGCTTGAGAATGCACCGTTACCCAAGTCGATAATTACTTTGTTAAATGTCAGTCCCTGACTCTTGTGGATTGTGATAGCCCATGCGAGTTTCAGCGGATACTGTATAAATGCTCCTAATTCCTGTTCTTCAATGTGATTTGTTTCTTCGTCAAAGATGTATTTGATGTGTCTCCAGCGTTCGGGTTCCACTACGTGTCTGTTCCCGTTTTCGAGTTCTATTTCGAGCAGGTCCTCGGTAGCGGTATATACTTTGCCGATGGTGCCGTTCAC
>JALEMF010000101.1 GCA_022768005.1 Bacteroidales bacterium
TGTTCATTTTTTACAGTATCGCACAATGCATAACTTTGATTAATCCCAACAAATGCGCCAACAAGTGCTTCATCAATAAGCTGCTGATTGTTTGTACGCAAAGAAAAATTGAAAATTTGTGCTGTTGTCGGTAACGCAACAACCAACATAAGTATCAATATAAAATGCTTTATTCTCATTGTTTTATATAATTTAGTTGATCGAACTGATAGGAACAATAAAACCGGTGTTACGTCCTGCAATGGCAGATATTATGCCGATTACAGAATAATTGCCATTTTTATCCAATATAAGAGCAGGACCGCCTGAACAACCTTGTTCAAAATTGGTCTCTGAAGTAAGAATCACTCCGTGATCAAGACCATCAACACCAACAGTTGCGGTACTGGATATGGGCTTAATTGAAGTAGGTGAATTAGCACCAAGCCCGAGCGGAAACCCAAGTACAGTGAGTTTTGTACCCCTATCAAGTGATGTACTTGCCGCCTTGTCGAATTTAAGACCTCCGGATAAGCCTACGTGCGCACAGGCAAAGTCGGTACTTCCACCTCCGCCCATTGACATTTTTTTGCCATCATCAATTTTACGGACCTTATCAGCCGAGCGATTTATTGAGAATTGATCACTTGTTAGATTGATTCGTGCGCCTGAAGAAGAAATCGCAACAAAGTGAGCTTTTACCTTACCACCATTATTCATAATGGCATTGAGTTGAGCTAATTCTTCACTTATATTATTACCATTGATCCAAAAATTCCATGCTTCAATAACGTGGCGAGCAGTTACAAATGTTCCGTTTTCAAGAAGGAATCCGGTACCACTCCAAGATGGAACATTGCTATCGGAACAATCAAGAGTTCCACTTTCTCCATTGGGAAGTGTTACATCTATTGACGTCGGATAAATAAAAAATACATTTGGCAAACATTCGTTAATTGCAGCATTGTCAATATTCCCTGTAGATACAGAAATATTCCGTTGCTGCTTACTGACCCTGCTAAAATGATTCTTAAGATTTTTAAGTTCATTCGTAAGTTTTTTTCTTTCACTTGTCGCCTTTGTTAACAGCGAATCTTGTACTGCCATTGCCTCTGTATGGCGTTTTTCATTGAGAGCAATTAATTCAGCTTGTTCTTGATTCTTTTGATAAAGTTTATGGAGACAGAAAGCACCAATGCAACAACCCAATATTAGACAAACTGCCAATATAGATACGGCGGTTTTATAAGGGCGTAAAGCTTGCTGACGGAACAAACTGAGTCGAGCAGTCATACCGATACTCTTAACGAGTCCTTTGTCACCGGCAGGTGTGATAAATCCCAATTTGGGTCCATTGGTAGATAGTTGAATTTCATCTCCGTTTTGTAGATACCATTCATTCTCAACTTTGTGTCCATTTAGATATGTCGAATTGGTCTTTGAAAGTTGAACCAACTTCCAATTATCACCGTCCCTGACGATAGCCGCATGACGACGACTAACCGTAGAAAATTGTTCATCAAATCGTATTTGACATTTGGGATCACGACCTATTTCTACCTCATCAACAATAATTTTTTGAGATTCTCCGGCCTGATGATATTTTGAGGAGACCTTATGTTCCAAAATGTAGTATCGTCTACCTTTGTCTCCAAAGACAGACTTCATACCGGAACCAACAGAACCGGCAAATGATCTTTTATAACTTGTAGTTTGTGCCATAAAATTATTTATTGTTAATATCCTTCAACTCTTAGTTTTGCATCTCCTATGGAGATTATATCACCAATGTTTATTATTACACCGTTCGTCGAAACTTCTTTTGATCCGACATAGGTACCATTTGTAGACACCTTCCACTTTGAATAGGTAAACGCATCCCATTGCCCGTCTCTCAATAGCCATGTATTAGTAGAGGGACTGTATTCAAGTGTACAATGTTTGCGAGATATATAAGAACTTTCAGTCTCTTTAATTGGAATAGAATTATGTATATCATCATCATTTCTTCCAATGGTAAGAAGTCGTTTACCGGTTGTGGCAAGCAAATCATTTAACTTATATATTTTACCGAACTCTTCTCCTTGCATAACTCGGAGAGCATAGCCCGTTTTTACTTGCGGAACTATTGCTGAAACTTCATTAACTACACTTACAGATTTCTGTGTTTTAGGGACAAGAGACAGAGCTAAATCCGCCGTTTGAATTCGAACATGAAAATCTGCTCTTAAACAACCCTCTATTAAAGGAAGCCATTTATGACCATAAGTCGTATTATTCAATATTTCACGATTCCAATTTTCATTTTTTCCACGAGTAACATATTGGTATAAATCGCTTTCATTATTTAATTTTCCAAATGGCAACTCGCAAGTAATTAGCTGATACATCATTACTCCGAAAGAAAAAATATCGGTCGTTGGCAATACAGTGGCATCGCCTCTACGCGGATTAACTTGCTCCGGAGGCATATACGCATAGGTTCCCAGCACCTCCTTTGGAGCTCCAAAAAGTCCCCTTTCGGTTAGTCGTTTATTCCTGTCACCGGCAATACCAAAATCCGTTAATGCAACAATACCATCTGCCTTAATCAATACATTTTCCGGCTTAAGATCTCTATGCACTTTCCCGTTTGCATGAAGATACTTGAGTCCAAGCAAGATTTCTGAAGCAGCTTTTGATAAATCAATCTTTCCTGACTCTACTCCCTGCAATAAGTCTCCTCCGGGACAATACTCCATTAGAATATATGGATTGCCTTCTATGCAACCTTTGCCACAAGATTGCACAAGATAGTCACTTTCAATACGTCCGGTCTCATATTCCTGGTCAAAACGCTTCAATAGTTTTTCTCGTTCCAAGGATTCAACTGACCATAATTTAAGTAATTTGAGCGCAAAAAATCTGCCATCAGAGTTGCGTCTGACACGGTAAACCTTGCCAAATGTTCCTTCTCCAAGGGATCTGTCAACAGTATATTTCCCGTCAATAATTGACCCTGTATGAAAGTCGCACCTGTTGCAACTTATATATGCACACATACTTTTTAACCCTTGAACTCAAATTCTCTATTACCCAAAACGATTATATCTCCATTTGTAAGTTTTACTCTTCCATTTATGCGAATGAATGTAGTACGTAAATCACTTCTATTTTCAATATACCATTCTCCATCCTCAAATGTAAGGATAGCCTGTTCTCGTGATGTTATAGAATTATTATTTGCATCCGTGTTTGCTCTGTTCAACACAATAGTGTTTCCTGAATACGTAATAGGATTATAATTGACATCTTCCCCCTCCCATGCAATAGGTTTCAGTGTACAAAATTTATTTGTTGACGAAGCGCCGGCAACCGGACCTCCCATAATGGTTCCCATTGCAGAACGTTGGATACGATGGGGCTGTAGCCCATCTGTTACGGGTGCTCCGCAAGAAGAACAATATTTGGAATTAGGTGCAATTTCAGCACCGCAAAATTTACATGTCATAACTTGCATAGTCGTAGGTGCAGGCTGCAACTCGTGATTGCAATTTGGGCAACTTAGTGAACCTTCACTTATTGGATAACCACATTTCGGGCAAGTTTTTGGAACTGAGACAGGAGTGGAATCAGGAAATATTACACCTTCAGCAACCGTATTTTTTATTCTATCATAGACAGGTGTAGTTTGTTTATGTTCCGGAGTAGTGTCTATTAAAGTTCCATGACACTTCTCGCAATTTGTTTGTCCGTCAGGATTTTCCCAACCACAGTTTTTACAACGCATATAATAAGGTTTTATTAATTTTTATTTTATAATCAAATAGCACTCAATTATAGATACTTAATCTAATCTTTGGTGTAAATCGGAAGTATGATACTCAATATTCTTAAACATAAGCATACAACCGCATTTTTCTTTCTTCAGCTTAGTAAGTCGATTTGTCAATCTATGGTTTATTGATTTAATTTTCATATTTTATATTAATTTTATTTATTTGTATCATTTTTTCACACTTCTACCCTTATATACCATTAATTTGAAAAGGTAAACGAGAAATATTATTTTTTCTAATTTTTTCTGAAGATATTTGATTTGAATATAGTTTATGAAGATAAATCGCATAACTTAAATGAATACAGAGCCCCCATTAAAATAAGCAACAATTTGAATAACAATGGAAATGAAGTTTGCAGATTGAAAAATTATCTCTAACTTTGCAATAATGAAAGCGACTGCGGAATACGTATGCTATGTACTTCAGATGTGTTTTATCCTTATGTAATATGATGATATGCTCTGTGCAAGTACATATCTAAGCCACTCTGTATCAGCCTTTTTCAGTGCATATTTTTTTTATTGAAACTTTAATACGTAAATATCCATATATGGAACAATTAGCATCAAAGTATAATCCCTCCGATGTTGAGGAGAAATGGTACGAATATTGGATTAAAAATGACTTGTTCAAGTCTGTCCCTGATAGTAGAGAACCTTATACTATTGTTATTCCGCCGCCAAATGTGACCGGAATTCTTCACATGGGACACATGCTGAATAATACCATTCAGGATATACTTGTGCGCCGTGCTCGTATGGATGGTAAAAATGCACTTTGGGTACCGGGTACTGACCACGCTTCTATCGCTACTGAAACAAAGGTTATCGCAAAGTTAGCTGCTGAAGGTATCAAAAAGACTGATTTGACTCGTGAACAGTTTCTTGAACATGCTTGGGCTTGGACTCATAAGCATGGTGGTATCATTCTTCAACAGTTAAGAAAACTCGGTGCTTCCTGCGATTGGAGCAGAACAGCTTTCACAATGGACGAAAAGCGCAGCAAGAGTGTCATTAAAGTTTTCTGTGATTTATACAATAAGGGGCTTATTTACCGCGGTCTCCGTATGGTGAATTGGGATCCGCAAAATAGAACTGCTATTTCCGATGATGAAGTTTTCTTTGTTGAGGAACAGTCAAAACTTTATTATCTGAAGTATTATCTTGCTGATGATGACCTGACGGGTGAAACAGGTGATGAACAAGAAGTTGTTCACCGCGATAAAGATGGTAAACGTTACGCCGTCGTTGCCACAACTCGTCCGGAAACCATTATGGGTGACACTGCAATGTGCATTAACCCTAAAGACCCTAAAAATCAGTGGCTTAAAGGTAAAAAGGTTATAGTGCCGCTTGTTGGTCGTGTAATACCGGTTATTGAAGACCGATATGTGGAAATTGAATTTGGTACAGGCTGCTTAAAAGTTACTCCTGCACACGATAAGAACGATAATATGCTTGGTAAAAAGCATAATCTTGAAACTATTGATATATTCAATGAAGATGGCACAATAAGCGAAAATGCAGGAATGTACGTGGGTATGGATCGTTTTGCCGTACGCGAACAGATTGCTAAAGACTTGGATAAAGCGGGATTGCTTGAAAAAGTTGAAGACTACACCAATAAGGTTGGTTTCTCAGAACGCACCAAGGTAGCCATCGAACCTCGTCTATCACTTCAATGGTTTATTGATATGCGCCACTTCGCAGACATTTCTTTGAAACCTGTAATGGACGACATAATTAAATTCGTTCCTGAAAAATACAAGACTACTTACCGACTTTGGATTGAAAATATTCAGGACTGGTGTATAAGCCGTCAATTATGGTGGGGACACAGAATTCCTGCATACTACTATAATGATAAAGACGGTAATGAGAAAATCGTTGTTGCCGAATCAAAGGAAGAAGCGCTTGATAAGGCTGTTAAAGAGTCAGGTTTGAAATTAAGTCTTGACGATTTGCGTCAAGATGAGGGCGCACTTGACACGTGGTTCTCAAGCTGGCTATGGCCTATCAGTCTCTTTGACGGAATTAACAATCCCGGAAATAAAGAGATAAATTACTACTATCCGACTGCTACACTTGTAACCGGTCCGGACATTATCTTCTTCTGGGTTGCACGTATGATTATGGCAGGCTATGAATACGTAGGAAAGCAACCTTTCAATAACGTATATTTCACAGGTATCGTACGCGATAAGTTAGGAAGAAAGATGTCCAAGCAACTTGGCAACTCCCCTGATCCTCTTGAATTGATTGCTACTTACGGAGCAGATGGTGTACGTATGGGTATGATGCTTTCAGCTCCTGCAGGAAATGATATTATGTTCGATGACAAACTTTGCGAACAGGGTCGCAATTTCTGTAATAAAATATGGAATGCGTTCCGACTTATTAAAGGTTTGCAATCAGCTGATATTCCTCAGCCTGAGGCATCTAAGACAGCCGTTGAATGGTTCGATTCAAAACTTAGCGAGACTATCAACGAAGTAAACGACTTGTTCTCAAAATTTAGACTTAATGAAGCCTTGATGGCTGTCTATAAACTATTCCGCGATGAGTTCTCATCATGGTATCTTGAGATGGTAAAACCTGCCTACGGTGAACCTATTGACAATGCGACATACGTAAAGACTCTTGATTATTTTGACAAGCTTCTCCGTATGCTCCACCCATTTATGCCATTCATCACCGAGGAATTGTGGCAACACCTTGCAGAACGTAAAGAAGGAGAATCTATCATGTACGCTCCAATGCCTGTAGCAGGAAACGTTAATGCAGAGTTGCTTAATAATATTGAGTACGCTAAGGAAGTTATCGCAGGCGTTCGCGGTGTAAGAGCATCTAAGAATATTCCACAGAAAGATACTTTATCTCTCAAGGTTTTGGCTGCACAAGCTCCGGCTCAAGAATCAGTTATTCTGAAACTTGCTAATCTTGACAGCATCGCCGTATCAGCAGAAAAAGACCCGGCAGCTGCATCATTTATGGTCGGAACTACAGAATTCAACGTTCCATTGACACAAAATATTGATGTCAAAGCTGAAATTGAAAGATTGGAAAAGGAACTTGATTACTTGCGCGGATTCCTTGCATCTGTAATGAAAAAACTTTCAAACGAAAGATTTGTCAACAATGCTCCTGCCAACGTTGTTGAAGTTGAAAGACAAAAGCAAGCTGATGCTGAAACTAAAATTAAGAATATAGAACAAACACTCGCCGCTCTTAAGGCTTAAATTAGATAGAATGACATTACAAAATCTATACGAATCCTATATCGGCAGTTCTCCAAAAGATATTGTAGAACTGCCTGCATCAGGTTCAAACCGCAGGTACTTTCGTCTAACCGGGAAACAATCCATTATAGGGGCAATCGGAAATTGTAAGCAAGAAAATGAAGCCTTTATCTATATGGCTAAGCATTTCAAGTCAAAAGGATTGCCAACACCGGAACTATTTGCCGTATCAGATGATAAGATGTCATACCTTCAGCAAGACTTAGGCGACTTGTCACTATTTGCTGCAATAGAAAAAGGCAGACTTACACGTTCTTTCGGCAATGATGAAAAAGAGTTGCTCACAAAGGTGATACGACTTCTTCCGGATATTCAATTCAAGGGAGCAGAAGGATTTGATTACTCAAAGTGCTACCCTGCACCGGAATTCGATATGCGCTCGATAATGTGGGATTTGAATTATTTCAAATACTGTTTTTTGAAAGCAACAGGGCTTGAATTCCAAGAAGATTTACTTGAAGATGACTTCCAGGCTATGGCAAAGACATTACTCCAAGTAGATAGCGAAACTTTTATGTATCGCGATTTCCAATCAAGAAACGTAATGATACACAACGGTGAACCTTGGTTTATCGACTTTCAGGGAGGACGCAAAGGGCCATATTATTACGACCTCGCATCATTCTTATGGCAAGCCAAAGCAAATTTTCCCGATTCCTTAAGATACGAATTGATAGAACAATACATTGATGCTCTGAAAAAATATAAAGTGGTGGATACCGCTACGTTTTACACTCAGCTACGTCACTTCGTATTATTCCGTACACTTCAGGTCCTCGGCGCATACGGTTTCAGAGGATATTTTGAAAAGAAGCCTCACTTTATGCAATCAGTACCATTCGCCATTGCAAACTTGCGTCAATTAATATCAACTCCATTTGCGGAATATCCTTACCTTTCAGAACTTCTTGCAAAACTCGTGGATATGAAACAATTCAGCGATGAAATGCAACGTCACGCCTTAAAACTTAAAGTATTCAGTTTCGCTTACAAAAAAGGTATTCCTAACGATACGTCCGGTAATGGCGGAGGATTCGTATTTGATTGCCGTGCTATAAACAATCCCGGTAAATACGAGCGTTATAAACCATTCACGGGGCTTGACGCACAAGTTATTAAATACCTTGAAGATGATGGAGGAATACTTAAATTCCTTGATCACGTATATGAGCTTGTTGACACATCTGTAAGTTGCTACATTGAGCGTAGATTTACGTCATTAATGGTGTCATTCGGCTGTACGGGCGGACAACACCGCTCAGTGTATTGTGCACAACACCTTGCTGAACACGTGTCCAAGAAATTCGGAATACAAGTAGAACTCGTACACCGCGAGCAAGATATAGAACAGACATTTCCTGCAAGATAAATTACATAAATTACATAAAATTAATATGTATGCATTTGTATTTGCTGCCGGACTCGGTACACGACTAAAACCTTTTACGGAACATCACCCTAAAGCATTAGTACCTGTGGGTGGTGTTCCTATGCTGCAAAGGGTAATTCTTAAACTCAAAGAAAACGGTATCACTAATATTGTGGTGAACGTTCACCACTTTGCATCTCAAATTCTTGAATTTCTGGAGCAAAACAAAAATTTCGGAGTCAACATTATCATTTCAGACGAAACAGATTGCCTGCTTGATACCGGTGGAGCAATGCTTCATGCCAAGAATCTATTCCCGAAAAACGAACGAATTTTAATTCATAACGTTGACATTCTGACGAATTTTGACGTCAAAGAAATGCTTAAGTTCCATACTGCAACAGGAGCTGATGCCACCCTACTCACCAAGCATAGAAATTCATCTCGTCAACTTTATTTCGGCACTGCTGACCATAAACTGAAAGGTTGGAAAAACTTAACTTCAGGCGAATCGATTCCGAAAGACTTTGAAGTGACAGATTCTTATGAAAGTATGGCATTCGGTGGAGTACACATCATTAATCACAATGTATTGGACAAAATAGAGCAATATGCCACAACAAAAGTATTCCCTATTATACCATTCTACCTAAGCACCATTGACTCACTGAATATCCATTCATTCGTTCCCGAAAATGAATACCAGTGGTTTGACATCGGCAAGCCGGAAACACTCCACGCTGCTGAAGATGCACTGAAAAATCATTTACTATAACCCTGCAAGATATACTATTAGTCATATAAAAAATTATACCAACAAGAAACACCAAGAGCTTGAGATTTATGTGTTAATAAACAAACATATTTTCCATTTTATTGTTATTATTCATAGAAGATATTTTCAATCACACCTCAACAAATTCTAACAAATTGTCATATTCGTCAGCATTTTAACAAGTAAATTAGATATTTTCTGCCAAATTGTCAGATTGGCACGCATTTTGTCTATTCTCACTCGTGAAAATTGAATTGAAAATAAATAATTAATACGATATATGAATTTTAACAGTTTTACAACAAAGTCCCAAGAGGTAATTCAGAAAGCCGTTGACATAACACGGCAATCCGGACAACAACAGATTGAGCCTGTTCACCTTCTTAAGGCTATCATAAATGAAGGTGAATCTGTTATTAAATTCCTCTTCCAAAAGACAGGCGTTAACATTAATGCAGTAACGGCAAAAGTAGATGATGAGATTCGTCGATTGCCTAAGGTTAGTGGCGGTGAACAGTATTTTAGTCGTACCACTGACGACATTATGAACAAAGCAGTTGACTTGGCACAAAAGCAAGGCGACCAATTTGTTTCTATTGAAACTATGCTCCAAGCATTGTTTCAAATCAATTCTCCGGCATCTACCATTCTTAAGGATGCAGGTGTAACCGGTGAAGATTTAAGTGCTGCAATCAATGAGCTACGTAAAGGAAAAAACGTAACAGATCAGAGTGCCGAGGAAACTTATAACGCACTTTCAAAATATGCAATTAACCTTAATGAAAGAGCGCGTGCAGGTAAACTTGACCCTGTAATCGGTCGTGACGAAGAAATAAGACGTGTACTTCAGATTCTTAGTCGTCGTACGAAAAACAATCCGATGCTTGTTGGTGAACCGGGTACAGGTAAGACAGCAATCGCAGAAGGTTTGGCTCAGCGTATCGTCCGCGGCGATGTACCGGAAAACTTGAAATCAAAGCAAGTATTCTCACTTGATATGGGTGCTTTGGTGGCAGGTGCCAAGTACAAAGGTGAATTTGAGGAACGACTTAAAGCAATAGTGAACGAAGTTACCCAAAGTGATGGCGAAATCATTCTTTTCATAGATGAAATCCACACACTCGTAGGTGCAGGTAAAGGTGAAGGTGCAATGGATGCCGCAAACATCTTAAAGCCGGCACTTGCACGTGGTGAACTCCGCAGCATCGGTGCAACGACTCTTGATGAGTACCAAAAATACTTTGAGAAAGATAAAGCACTTGAGCGTCGTTTCCAGAAAGTAATGGTAGATGAGCCTGATACAGCAAGTGCAATTGCAATCTTGCGTGGACTAAAAGAACGGTACGAAAACCACCACAAAGTACGTATCCGTGACGAGGCTATCATAGCTGCCGTGCAACTTTCTGAAAGATACATCACTGACCGTTTTCTTCCGGATAAGGCTATTGACTTGATAGATGAAGCCGCATCAAAGTTACGACTTGAAATGGACTCCCTCCCTACCTCACTTGATGAAATTAAACGTGATATTGCCCAAAAGGAAATTGAGCGTGAAGCTATCAAGCGTGAAGGTGACACCGTCAAAGTTTCCGAAATTGAAAAAGATATTTCTCAACTTCGCGAACAAGACAAGGAGCTCACTGCAAAATGGAAATCCGAAAAGGAATTGCTTAACAAAATTCAGCAAAACAAGAGTGATATCGAGCAACTAAAATTTGAAGCAGAAAGAGCCGAACATGAAGGCGACTATGCTAAAGTAGCCGAAATTCGTTACTCTAAAATTCTTCAAAAAGAAAACGAAATCAAGGATCTCCACGTTAAACTTCGTGATATGCAAGGTGACGAGCCACTTATCAAGGAGGAAGTTGATGCTGAAGACATCGCAGACATCGTATCACGTTGGACCGGAATACCAGTCACCAAAATGGTACAAAGCGAAAAGGATAAATTGTTACACCTTGAAGAAGAACTGCACAAGAGAGTTGTAGGACAAGATGAAGCAATATCAGCTATAGCAGACGCAGTGCGTAGAAACAGAGCCGGGCTTAATGACCCTCGCAGACCTATCGGATCTTTCATCTTCCTCGGTACTACCGGTGTAGGTAAAACAGAGCTTGCAAAAGCACTTGCAGAGTATCTGTTTGACGATGAAAATATGATTACTCGTATTGATATGAGCGAATATCAGGAGAAACACTCTGTGAGCCGACTCGTAGGAGCGCCTCCGGGTTACGTAGGTTACGATGAAGGTGGTCAACTTACTGAGGCTGTACGTCGTAAACCATATTCAGTAGTATTGTTCGATGAAATTGAAAAAGCCCACCCTGACGTTTTCAATATTCTCCTTCAAGTACTTGATGATGGCAGACTTACTGATAACAAAGGGCGTCTCGTAAACTTCAAAAATACGATTATCATTATGACTTCAAATATGGGAAGTAGTGTAATCCGCGAAAACTTTGAGAAGATTACAGCAGAAAATCGTACCAAAGTCATTGAAGACACAAAACAGGAAGTGCTCGAAATGCTAAAGGAAAATATCCGACCTGAGTTCTTGAACCGTATTGACGAGATCATAATGTTCACACCGCTTAGTCAAGATGAAATCCTTGATGTGGTAAGACTTCAGATTGAGTCTGTAAAGAAAATGCTTGCAGCAGACGGTATCACCCTTCAAGTTACCGAACAAGCCCTCAAGCACTTGGCAAAAGATGGTTTTGACCCTCAGTTTGGTGCAAGACCGGTCAAGAGAGTTATTCATCGTCAGATCCTGAATAAACTTTCAAAGGATATTCTTGCACAAAATGTTGATAAGGAAAAACCTATCATCATTGACGTCAAAGACGATGAACTCGTTTTCAAAAATTAATCTCATAAATTGATAGAAAAAAGGTTGTGTCACCTACTTTGTGGCACAACCTTTTTTTGTTATATTTGTAAAGAAAATAGGCTTGGCACTTTAATGCCATTCCAACAATATTTTATATCACTAAATTATTACAAATATGAAAGAGCTAAAATGTCCTCATTGCGGACAAGTATTTAAAGTAGATGAAGCAGACTACGCAAGTATTCTCAGCCAGGTTAAGAATTCAGAATTTGAGGCTGAGATTTCAAGACGGCTTAAAGAACTTGAAGAAAAGCATAAAGCCGAGCAAGATTTGGCAGCCGCCAAAAATGAAAAATCTTTTCAAGCCCAACTATCTAAAAAAGAATTGGAAATCAGTGCTAAACAGAGTGAAATTGATCGACTGAGGATAGAAACTGAATCTCAACTGGATAAAGTAAAAAGAGAAAAAGATGCTGAAATTGAATCGCTGAAAACCAGACTTGAAAGTATTGAAAGCCTCAAAAAAAGTGAACTTGAAGTTGCTCTCTCCGAGAAAGATAAAAAAATTGCACTGCTGAATGCTGAAATTGAAAAGTCTGATGCAAAAATTCAACTCGCCGTAATGGAAGAACGTACCAAAGCACAGAAAACCGTTCAGGAAAAAGAGACACAAATTACACAACTTCGCACTGCCGCAGATATAAAAGAAAAAGAAGTCAAACTTCATGAAGCCGAATTGGCAAAAAGACACGAAGAGGATTTACGACTTAAGCAAGAACAAATTGACTACTACAAAGACTTAAAAACACGTATGTCAACCAAAATGGTAGGTGAAACCCTCGAACAACATTGTAGCATTGAATTTGAAACGTATATACGCCCGATGATGCCGAATGCCTATTTTGATAAAGATAATGACGCCCTTGAAGGCACAAAGGGAGATTTTATATTCCGCGATTCAGAAGATGGAGCGGAGTATATATCCATAATGTTCGAAATGAAAAATGAAATGGATACTACCGCAACAAAACATAAGAATGATGATTTCCTTAAGAAACTTGATGAAGACAGACGTAAAAAGGGATGTGAGTTCGCTGTACTCGTAAGTATGCTTGAAGCTGATAACGAACTTTACAACACCGGTATAGTCAACAAGTCCCATCTCTACCCCAAGATGTACGTCATTCGCCCACAGTTTTTCGTTCCATTCATTAACCTGCTCGTTCAAGCATCAAAGAAAAGCCTTGAATACAAAAAACAACTTATTATAGCACAGAGCAAAGAAGTTGACGTAACAAAATTTGAAGAAAAAATTGAGTTATTCAAGAGTAATTTCGGTCGCCATTACGAATTGGCATCAAGAAAATTCAATGATGCCATAAAACAAATTGACGATACGATAGCTAAGTTGCAAAAAATAAAAGAAAATTTACTCGGCTCCGAGAACAACCTTCGCTTGGCTCAACAGGACACAGAAGATTTGACAATCCGCAAACTAACATACAAAAATCCGACAATGAAGAAAAAGTTTGATGAAGCTCGAAAGGCTAAAGATTCCTTGAATTCGGATACTGATACTGCCGAAGAATAAAGTAAAGAATCCGCAAACTGTTACCCCTATGCAAAAAGGCTTTAAATTGCAATAATTTTCAAGAAAACGTTTTTTTACTCTTAGGTCAATAATTCCGGCTGAAGAAAATAATTTTTCTTTGGTCGGAAGACTTTTTATGATGTTTTTATTGTAAATTCAAAAATATTCACTACACTTTGCATAGTTAATATTCCCTATGTGTATTCCTCGTAAAATTATGCCAAATGGATCATCCGGTTGAACATCTTAAAGGGTACGCTGATGGTGTCGTACTATTTAAGAAAACGAGAATGGACAATGTCAAATGATTATATGCCTTCAGAGATCCACACCCG
Organism: Bacteroidales bacterium; assembly: GCA_022768005.1. Classification (GTDB taxonomy): domain Bacteria; phylum Bacteroidota; class Bacteroidia; order Bacteroidales; family Muribaculaceae; genus CAJUPY01. The sequence goes on from JALEMF010000101.1 coordinate 13,999, forward strand.
GTATATGAGCAAGAACAGGCTTACGTACTTTCCGCCGACAAAAAGGATAAATTCGATACTCAGCGTTATAACGAACTTTATAATCGTTTCGGACTTGTAGTTTTTCTATCAAAAGCCGATCTTGAGCCCCTTACCATATACAAGGCTTATATGGGACGATGGGAAATTGAGACGCTATTCTTTCTTTTTAAGAGCATCATAGACCGAGACACCATCAATGTCCATAATGATTACCGAGTATATGCCACCGAGTTTATTAATTTTCTTTCAGTTATTATCGCAACAAGGGTAAAGGAATTGTTCCGTGACAAGAAACTGTCTGAAAAATATTCCTTCAAGCAACTGATGATATACCTCTCAAAGGCAAAGAAAGTTCGTATCGGCGAGGATGATAAATAGAGAGATGCAACAACAGTAGCGTATGTTGCAGACTTACGCAAGACACTTGGCATAGTGGACTAATCTGAGGATTCTTTATTTTAAAATTAAAAAATCATTGGATATTTGGAATAAAAACTTTAATTTTGCAACGATTATTAACTATTTAATATTAAATGTAAATGAAAAAGATTTTTACTCTTTTAGCATTACTTGTTGCAA
>JALEMF010000102.1 GCA_022768005.1 Bacteroidales bacterium
GTATAGCAGGAAGGTCAGGTAAAACACCGGTCGGAACAGTAAAAATAAGAATTGCGGTAAGCTTGTCGGTTCTGCCAATCTTTCAAGAATATCAGGTGAAAGCGCAGAGTATAGTATCAAGGCAAACAGCGCAAACTTCAGCGAGACTATGCAGTCTTTATCCTTACGGAGAGTCTGTATTACGGCGTATGCCGAGTATATCCCGGCTATGATATTGATTATTGCACTTGCCCATATAGTAATATACTCGTCAGTAAGTTCATCAAATCCGAAAGTCAGATAATGGTAGATACAGCCGTATGCCATAAAACACCATATAGTGAAGAATACAAACAATAATATATTCAGCCCAAACGGCACTTTAAAATCATTTATCTTCTGTTCTTCTTCCATATTGCAATAATTGCCGCTATGATGATTAGTAGTACGATTGAAATAATTGTGGAGAGTAATGTAAAGTCACAGTTGCTTTTGCTGCTTTCTTGCAGAGAATTAATAATCACCGGTTTTATTTCCGGTTCATTCCATGCTATGGTGGTTCTTACTGCCGGTAATTGACCATGGAATTTCAGGGATTTTTCCGACGACATACCCCTATATATGTCAGTAAGCAAGTCAGGAATATCTTTCAGTCCTTTTTCCGAGACTGCGAGATTAAAGAAGTACGTCAAAGAACCGTATCCTGTACCGTCTTTAACTATTTCGTAATTTCTTTGGTCGCTGCGACAAGCACTGATAAAAATCACATTGCTCATATCGTCACTGTTTTCAATAGGGGAGTTGTCGTGCAAATGATATTTCTTTTTCAGTTCTTCAATACTTTCTTGTGGTAAGGACTCCGCACCGAAAATTTCATTAGTACCGCGGTAAATTTCTTTACAGTCATCTGCGTCCTTATCCATAGAATCACTATGACAAGCGTCAATAACGGCTATTACTAACCCGGCTTTGCCAACCTTTTTTCGCAGCGCAGTAATGTCTTCACCGAATTCATCATCGGTGTAATGATTACTACCATCGTATGCTTTTGACTTTCTTTTTGCAGCATCGTAAGGTACGAGCGCTTCATCAACGCCGTCAGCCTCTATACCTGAAAATTTTGTGACTATTTGTTGTCCGTGTCCTGAAAAATGAACTATAACAGTATCGCCTGCGTTAGCATTGGCAACGAGTAAATGCAGTTGTCGGGATATATTGGTATATGTGGCACGGCAGTCCTCTATGGTAATAGCTCCGGGAAAATTGGATTTAATTAATTCCACGTCATTATGCGAATTGATTTTCTGCCACCCTGAATTTTCAGGGTAGTTGCCGATGCCGATGCTTAAAACTTTTATGTCGGCTGACAATAAGCAGTGAATAACAGCGGCAAAAAGGAAGAGCAGATAAGTCCTTTTCATCTTCTTGGAACGCCGAATTGCTGTGTAAGCATAATGGCTTTTGATATTTGTTCGTTAACATCAGCAGGAGAGTATCCGAGCGATTCAAATATGGTGTAAAACATATTCTCTCGTGCCGGTACAGGTTCATTATTTTTATTAAAGACAAAAGGAAGGATAGTCATTGCCATTGTAATCATATCGGCAGTTACATTTCTCAGAGCATTTATAGTACCTGTTTTCCCTTTTGACAAATCAAAAGACTTAACTTCGCTGAAATTCACTTGAAGGGAAAGTAACACGCTTGAGCATTGTCCGTGCTTCAAAAAGTCATTATCGCTGCTGCCGTCAGCAGTAAAGATAATTCTCGCAGCATTCGCCAAAGCCAATTTTTGCTCGTGAGTGTATTCGTTGTACATACTTCTGATAATGTCAATCGGATTGTTTGAATTTTCGGGTGCAGGAGTATTTTTGAAAGAATAATTTCCTGTGTTGTCTTTAAAACCCATCTGAGCATTTACCTTTTCTCTATGTGCATCAATAGCAATTTTGGCTTCCTCGTAAAAATGATTTGCAACATCTTGCTGACGGAAAGAATCTGCATCACGCATATTGTAAAATTTCATTTCCTTGATTAGTTCCACATTATAGTATTTGTAGCCGAGTCGTATGGTGAGATGACCTGTACTGTAATAGAAAGTAATCATCATATTAGGCATATTTTCATCAAGCATATTGAGCATACGCGGGTCGTCTTTGAATGTTGTAATTTCTCCATATCCTCCCATCATAGTGTCGTTAAGGCGAGAAATAAGAATTTGGAATTTTTTCTCAAGAGGATTACTGTGAAGTTCTTCACGGTCTTTCATCAAGGCGCGGAAAAACGGTAAGATAAAAATAGCCAGAAGTGTGATAATTAGAATGACGATTAATGTAGCAACCATAGTAAAAGTTTTTTATTTACGTGTTAAATGTCGTTCAGTTCATAAGATATGTGCGAAGTTAATTATTTTAATCCGAAGTTAAAAAAAAATTATTAACTTTGTGGTTCACTAAGAAACTTTGCAATTACATGGTACAATTTGATTACAGCATAATAGTTCAACAATTTTATGAAGAGTTAAAGCCTCTCTTTATGAACTATATACGCAAGAATTTTGAACTTGACTATGACGATATAATGGATATCTATGCAGATGTTTGGATAGCCGTTCGGAGTAATATTATTAATGGCAAGGTTGAAAAAGATACTAAGTGGAAGGCTTACATCTTAAAAATGGGGTGGAATCAGGCGAATAAGTTGAAACACCGTCGCCAAGATATGGTGCATATTGATGCTGAGGAATTTAACTCCGATGCTTTTGAAAGAGAATACACGGAAGGTGTAGAAGCAGAAAAATCAATATATACAGACCCGCAACTTACTGCTATTCTTGCTGCGGAATTGAGTTATATCCCGGACCCTTGTAATAAAATACTCAAACTTTATTATTACGACCATCTGTCTATGCTGGAGATTGCGGACTCAATGAATTACTCTAATCAGAACAGCGCCAAGACTACTAAAAATCGCTGTATGGATAAGTTAAAAGCACGAATATTAAATGCTGTGCGTAATTTAGGTATTTTGGATTAATAGAAAAAGGTTATGAAAGAGCAAGATTTAAATAAGCATCTCGATAATATTATAATAAAGGCCTTGATTAGGGAAGCACAGCAAGATGATGCTGACTTAGAGGCTGCCATACGCAAAATCAGTGATGAGGATTTTGAAAGAATTGTAGGTCACGAAAGACGGAAAATAACGAAATTCCCAAAACGTAAACTTTTGCAGCCGTGGCTTGTATCAACAGTGGCAGCTGTTGTGGTAATTCTGATAGTTCTTATCCCAACCGTGACCTATATGAACAATATGGATGGTAAACTTTGCGACAGCGCACTATACGCAAGTGAATATTTTATATCCCCTGCGCGTGGTGGTTTTGATGTGGCGACTGCGTCAACGGAGGAGATTGAAAAAGAATTACCTTCACTTGAGGCTCAGTATAAAGAATTGGCGACACCGGGTAAGAATGTTGATAAAGAAATGGTTTATGAATTTGAAGAAGCCGGGTGGAATCTGGCTGTGGCTTACTTACGTCTCCATAAGAAAAACGATGCAGTAGCGGTGCTTCAAGTTTTGGCTTACGGTGATTATCCGCATGGAGATACCGGCATTAACGAGCATTGCGCAGAATTGCTGAAATATTTGAAATAATGTTTACTTTTTCCCGTGTCCGGGTATTAGAATACAGTCAAGCAGATAAAGTGCTAAATTATTAATACAAACGTAATTACAAATTAAAAATCAAATTATTATGTTACCCGGACCGGCTAATATTTTGACATGTCCGTTTTGTGGCGGAGAAAAAAGAGTGATGACTCTTTCAAGTGGAAACACATTTGGAGGAACCGTGTGGAGCGATACACGTCGTGATTATCCTATGATGCCAGAGGTATCTCCTGTCCAGCAGTGTCCTCATTGTAAAAAATACTATTTCATAGAGCAAGCACAGAGCCGCTATGAAGATGACCCGAATCATACGAGTTTTATGGAACTCGGTAAATTGTGTTTATCGCAATTATTGGAGGCAAAAAAGCAGATGAATAACCTTACGTTGACTAAAATGCAGCGTTGGATTCTTAATCATCAGATTTTTCTTGCTTATAATGATATTTATCGCAGAAATGCAGATAAGGAAGTTGTTATACCTGCTGATGATGAACGTGTGCAATATGGTAAATCAATACAAGAATTACTTGACGGAATTGAGGAAAACCATAATTATGAACTTTTTCATGCGGAATTACTGCGCGAAACAGGTAATTTTGAAGAAGCAGCACGTATTTTGGAAAATCATAAATCCAATGATGATAAATGGGTGGTAGATGCGATGCAACGGCATATCAATGATAAAGATACCGAACCTTTCTTGCTGATAAATAAGGGAAAACAGGTGGAATAATTTTGCATTTATTGAAAATAGGGCCGTAGGGCAAGTAAGACGGGTAAGACTTTTATACTATATTTTTCTTACTTGTTTTACTAACTGAATATTATATCAAATTTTACATAAAAACACTATTATTTATTATGGCAAAAAATGTGCTGAGTCTTAACGCTGAGGAGGCTATGGACTTTTTTATGAAATCCGAGGAATACCATGGATTTGAGTTACCGGAGTATTTTAATTTTGATGACTTGCTTCAAAGTGTAAGGGATTCTATTGGTGACACACCTTACGAAAAATGTATTCAAAAAGGAGTTAAACCTGATGATATTCCGGATGTAAATCTGGATATATTACTGAATAAAGACGGACGATATGCGGTGAGGCCGATTATACTTGCCAATCCGTATCTGTATTATTTCCTTGTACGTGAATTATGCAATAAAAAGTCCTGGAAAACGATCATTAACTTGTTTGAAAAATTCAGAGTACCGCATATCACGTCATGCGCATTACCGATAGTCCCTCAGGGAAAGGAATCTTTCCATAAGTCCGCTACTATACATAATTGGTGGACATCAGTGGAGCAGCGTAGCATTGAATTATCTCTCGAGTATCGCTATATGTTTACTACGGATATCACTAACTGCTACGGTTCGGTAAATCCTCAGGCTTTTGATTGGGCTTTTACGCTTAAAGGTACAGAGTACGAAATAGGTGTTAATAGTAAGATTTCAGCAAAAGTGCAAAAGTATCTTCGTGCTTTTCAAGGGGGACGAAATATAGGTATTCCGCAGGGTTGTGCAGTGTTTGACTTTATAGGAGAAATTATCTTGGGATATTCTGACTTGCTTCTTCATGAGGCTATTGAAACTGCCGGAATTATCGCAAAGTACGAGATTATTCGCTATCGTGACGACTATAGAGTTTTTTGTAATGATAAAGATTCACTTGAAAAAATATCATATTTGTTGCAGCATGTCCTTGAGGAATTAAACTTTCGTTTTAACAGCCAAAAGACAAAAATTAGTGAAAGTATCGTAACTGATTCTATTAAGCCGGATAAACTGGCTTATATTTACAATACTCCGATTTTCAATAAGAAGGGCGTTGACTTTGATAGTTTTGAAAAACATTTGCTTTATATTCTGATGTTTTCAAGAAAATATCCCGATAGCGGTACTATCAAAACTATGCTTTCGGATTTGGATAAGCGTGTAGAAAAATACTTGAAATGTGATGATTGGGAAGATGTGGATCTTACTGATGATAAGGAACAAGAAAAAGAAAAGCCTAAAGGTGTTTTTTCAGAATTAAAAACGTATAAACAAACGTCAAGAAAAATCCCGGGAGGAAGCATTAGAGCAATGGCTGCCGTATGCACTCAGATAGCATTGGAGAATATCGGTTGTTGCCATTATGCACTTCGTGTGCTTAGCCGTATGGTGGATTCATTAGATGATGAAGATGAAAAGTGGAGTATTATTAACCGAGTTTATTCCAAACTATGCAATCTGCCTAATTCCGATTATAATCAACTTTGGCTTCAAAATATTACTTATCAGCAAAATAAGAAATCCGGCTTAAGTCCTTACAGTATGCGTCTTTGTCGTATTGTAGCGGGAGATGAAGATGTGAATATTTGGAATAATGATTGGTTGAAGCCTTCATTTACTTATAATTTTGATGAAAATTCAATAGTGAATGCTGAAGTTTTGAAGAATGTTACTCCTGTCATCACTTTCCGCGAACAGAATATATACAATGAGATGTACTATGAGCCAATAGACTCGGAAGATATAGGTGAATATGAACCTTATGAGCCTAAAGACCAGGTTGATGATGTTGATCCCAAGGAAGATGATGATTATTTGCCTTAGGTATTAAAATCAGCGGGCGTTTCAAAGTGGAAAGTGAAACGCCCGCTGTTTGTCTGTTTTTCAGATAGTATTCTATTATATTCGTTTGGAAATATTATTGTATGAATATTTTCTTTGATGTGCCGTCTGCATATCGTGCTACGTAAATACCTGCATCAAGGATTGAATTATTTACTTCGTCAGATGAAACGTTATCCAATACTTTGATGCCGGAGAGATTGTAGATGATTTCTGTGTTTTTTTGCAACGGTACAAAATTATATTTTTTGGTCGGTATAAATGAATGAAAAAGCGTGGTATTTGCTCTATATAAGGCAAATACCACGCTTTATGGTGTCTAATTTTACTTATTTATTTTTTGTGGCGTAGCGACTCCATTTGTTGAAGTGGCATTGTGTTTCAATGTATTCCTGAGTCTCGGTGGGGAGAAGGTGGAAAAAGTCGTGTCCCGTAACTGTCTCTACGCTGTCAATGGTAACTGCACACGTCTGCATACCGCCTTCAACTTTAGAGTTTGGCATAATGAATCCGATTGCAGTTGGCTCGTCTTTGTATGGCGAAAGGATTACCTTGAAAAAGCGTTCCGGTACTGCTACTCTGCTATCTCCGATGTATTCCTTGATAGGGTCGGTGAGGACAGGACCGCAGATGATTATTATTGCCGAGTCTTTTTGCGCAAGATAGCGGCATTTTTCTTCAAGTTTTTTCCACGAGCCGCGGTTCAGATCCGGTGCTTGAGGACAAATATTTGTGAGCATAAAAGATTCCTTCATGGATTTTTCGCTCCATTTCATATCTGCAGCGGGTGCCATGTGTCCACGGTCATAGCCGGAGTATTTGTAATCCCAGTCATCGGCGCAGCCGGGAATTGATTCGTCGCAGGTAAATTTATCCTCTCTTGGTTCTTCTCCTTCAGTCTCGTCTCTTGTGAGTTCCCACGCTACCCAATTCGGTATATGAAGACGTGTATTGAAAGAAATAGTCATACCGGAGTAGTGGATTATCTGCTGCTCGAGAGCCGGATTGGTCTCCACGTCCATAAGTTGCTCAGCCGTGGCACTTTCATTATCATCGTATGCCGTACTGCCGGGTGTGGAGGCACAGGATAGAATTGACTGTGCCGAAATCCATATAGCGGTAACGATGGTTAAGAGGTATGTAGCGTATTTTACTTGTGATTTAAACTTATTTTTTTTATTTCTTTTCATCATTGTATAGTATTTGTGTTGCTGTCAATCCGTCATCTACAGTTACTATTTTGCCTGAATAAATGTACCAAATAAATCCTCTGACTTTTTTAAATCCGGCATTGTGGTATGCTGTGACGTATTTTTTTACTTGATTACTGTGACTGCTGCTATGTTCTTCGCCTGTCTTGTAATCAATAATGTCCGTATATCCGTCTTTGGTAATTACAACTCTATCAGGACGTCGTGTTTCTTCATTCGAGATTACTATGCTTTGTTCATTAATAACCTTAACGAAGTCGTGAAACCAATTATAAACTTCTTTTTGGCTTATCACACGTTTTAGGATTGATTTCCATTCCGCTGATATTTTTTCATCAAGTCTTACGGCTGTTTTCCATTTGAGGAAAGCCCAGTCAAGGTCTTCCGGTTCTTCTATATCGCATAGCACATTGTGCAGGAAAGTACCTTTTTCTCTTGCGTCTCTCGGGTCAAAAGAATCGTCTTTAACAGGCTTAAAGTACTCTGTGAATTTTTTGGAAAGATCATAACTCTTATAGACAGGCATTTTCTTTTGCTCCGTTTTTTTCTTTTCTACGTTGTTCTTTTCTTCTTCTATTTCTTGATAGGACGGAAGTGTTCCGATTTCAAGTTTTTGAGGATTGTCTTTTGATGGGAATAAAATTGGTGCTTGAAGCAGTTTTCTTTCGTCTGCTGAAAGACTCTTTGCTTTTTTATCAATCGTATCCTCATCAATCATCTCTTTGATAGTTTTTTTTAGGATTTCGCTAATGCTTTCACTGTTTTTCTTTTTAGGTTCAGGCACATATACGATAAGCACGTTTTTTGCACGAGTAAATGCAACGTAAGTTTTGTTTAGTTGGTCAATTCTTTGCTGTTTTTGATTGCCTTCAAGTGCTTTTGTAAAAATAGTTCTTTCCAGGTCAGAAGTAATTTCGATAGGTAGCATCGGAGGTATGATTTCGGCATCTATACCTTTGAAAATATCATCACCGGATTTAACTTTCATCCATTCTCTTTTGGGCTTGGAAGGAGTGGAGGCTTCGTAGAAATTCCAGTTGGTATAAGGTATTAACACTACTTTGAATTCAAGTCCTTTGGATTTGTGGATAGTGGATACCGTTATGCTGTCAGTACCTTCGGGAAATGAAACTTTTTTGTATTTCCCGGTTTCTTCCCACCAGTTGAGGAAGGATATAATATCTTGTTCCGAATGTTCGGAATAGTCTATTACGGCATCTACGAATGCGGATACGAATAAGTTCTCTTTCTCAAGTAACTGTTCCGGTAATGCTGATATAATATGGTCAATCGTCGTGCCTACGTTCTCGGAGTCAATCATAATTCCGTCATTTGATTCACGTCCGTTATCGTTTTTGTAGTTTGATTGAGTATCTTTTTCCTTGTATGCTTTAAAAAATGCTTTTTGCTCGTCTGTTCCTTCGGCAAGAAAAGTCTCAAGAAGTGTTGAGAAGCGCAGAAAGTTCAATTCGGTATTCTTAAATTTGCTGCCTTTTTTCTTTCCGGACGTTTTATTTTCGCTTGAAGAAATTTCCTTGTTTTGCTTTTCTTCCTCCTCCTTGATTCGGCTTTCCTTTATGATGAGTTTAAGCGTGTTTATAACGATTTTTACGGCAGAAGAGGAGTTCAGCGTAAGTGCGTCATTTACTATTACTTGCAGATTTCTTATCTTTTCATTATCTGACTCGTTTTTGAGTTCCTCAATTATGCCTACGATTTTCTCGGCTTGTTTATTTTTATCTACAAGAATTGCAATATCCTTCGGCTTATATCCTTTTTCCGCTATGAGTATGGTTAAGTCCTTTTTGAGGTGCTCATTTGCAATATCGATAGCTGTCTTCGTATCTGCTCCGTCTTCTGCACCTGTTATTTCTTCATTCCCGATAAACTCAAGTCTGACGTATCCGAGCGTGTTTTCATTCTTTTCCGGAATAGCTTGTATGACGTGGTTGTACGCATTCTTTCCAAAAAGCTCATCTTGAAGTCCGAGCATATAGAAAAGAGTGTTGTTGAATCTGATCACGGCGGGAGCACTTCGCCAGTTTGTGTTCTCGGATATTTTATTACCGATAACTTTTACACTGTCCGTTCCGAACAGTTCTCCGATAAAATCTTCCGCCTCATTTCCTAATAGTTCCGGGTTGGAGTTTCTGAAACGATAGATGCACTGTTTTTCATCACCTATAATCAGATTTTCGTAGCGTTTGGATAGACTTTCTATTACAAGGGGCAGCATATTATCCCATTGCATCTTTGATGTATCTTGAAATTCGTCTATCAGGAAGTGATGTAGATAGACGCCCATTCTTTCGTATATGAAAGGGGCGGGTTCGTGTCCGATTATTTTGCCGAGTACGTCGTTAGTGTCGGAGATGAGAATTATGTCGTTGTTGCGGCAGTAGTTTTTCATCTCTTTGGTGGCAACACCGAGCAATCCCATTGTGTAGATGTTCCTGAGAATTGCGTTGCAGTTGAATACAATGTCTGCTTCTTCATCGAAATTACTTATAAAATTCGCTAAATCATCAAGAATCTTTTGGGGCACAGCGTTTGTCCTTTTCAACGTTTTACCATCACTTTTCTTTGATTTCGTAAAGAATTCTTTTTCAATATCCTTATCCTCTTTTATATCTTTTAAGCTACACTTCGAGTCAATTTTTCCTCTTTTAATACTTTCAAAAAGGGTATTTTTCTTGAAGAATATATCGATGCCGTAGAGTTTAGTTCCGTTAAGAATATAATCAATATCTTTCGTCCATTTATCAAGTATGGCATTGCGCTTTTTCCTGATAACTTCTTCAAAATCCTTTATTCTTTTAATATTAGACAAGTATCCGTCAATAATTTCACTATTGATGCGGTAATCTTCGTTCATCAACCCTTTGAGGGTGGAAACTATTTCCGATGCAATAGATGACTTGCGATTGAAAATATTGAATTTGCCACCTTCATCAATTTTTATGTCAATACTTTTTTTTACCCATTCTTTTATAGTGGCATTGTCTGCTTCACCAAGTTGGTCAAAAATTCTGTTTACGGCAATGGTGAGGATATACTCATCGTCAAGCGACACTTCAAAGTTATCCGGACGGTCAATATCTTGCGCAAATGTTCTCAGCACTTGCTGAAAAAAAGAGTCGATAGTGCTGACGTTGAAGTATGTGTAATTGAAAAGTAAATCGTAAAGCGCAACTTTTGCCGCTCTCGCTACGGATTCATCGTCTGTATGAAAGTGTTCTCTGAGATCTTTACGATAATTTGATTTTTCGGTAAGGTCTGCAAGTAGTGCCAACTCTTTTATAATACGGGACTTCATCTCTTCCGTAGCCTTGTTCGTAAACGTAATGGCGAGGATATGAGAATGATTTTTTTTATGCTCCGTCAGTAATATCGGTTCCCGATTGTCATTGTCAGCGGTTAATAACAGTTTTATGTATTCAAGAGTAAGTCTATACGTCTTTCCAGACCCTGCTGAGGCCTTGTATATGTTTAACATAGCGAAAAATGCGTAATTATATTATATAATACGTGCTTTGAATCCTGCAGTTTTCAAGTATTCAAGCACATCTCTTCTTCTATCACCTTGAATGAGTATTTCGCCTCCGCGTGCTGAGCCGCCGGTGCCGAGCTTTGCCTTCATCTTTGAAGCCAATTCCTTAGTTTCTTCGTCGGAAATTTCAAATCCCGAGATGATGGTAGCTGTTTTGCCGCCTCTGCCTTTTTTCTCAAAGGTTATGTCAAGGACTGTTCTGTTAGCCGGCTTGGTTTCTTCCTGAGGTTGTTCAGCCGGTTCGGATTCGGTGCTTGCAAAGTTACTCTTTGCCGCTTGCAAGATGTCTTGCCATGAAATATCATTCTTGCCCATTTTCAAGCGAGTTATACAGTGAATCTACAGCATCGTTGTCTTCTATATAAATTGAATCTGTGCTGATGCCGTAATATTTGTTCAGTTCGCTAAGCATAGAGATGTATCTGCCGTCTTCAAGCGGAAGATCGTTAAAAAACTCTGTAGCAGAGTCCGGCTCGGCGTCCATGGCTTGATGATAGCACGTTACAGCTGTGGCAACGTTGTCTTCCACAAGCTGATGTTCGGATAGCTGCATAAACAGTATTGAAAGTCGGCACAAGTTTTTCCAGTTTTGACTCTCCGGTGAATCCGAGGAAACAACCTTTGATGCAATTTCCTGTGCTGTCTCATAGTCTTCGGATTGGAATGCCACTTCTGCAGCATCAATCTTTTCTCCTTGAGTCTCGGTGTTGCAACCTGCAAAAAGCATTGCGAATGTGACTGTTATGAATATTATAAATCCACTGTATTTCATATTTCGTGTTTTTGGTGTTTTCGCAAGTGCAAATATAATTGTTTTTCTTGAGAAATTCAATATGTATGACAAAACTTAGTCTTCATCTGAAGGCATAATTTCGGAAATTTGTTTCATTTCCTCGTACTCATTCCATTCCGCATCATTTTCTGCATAGATAGTGATTGGCATAAGCGGTAAGTGCGCGAGTGCCTCATTGAGTTTTCTACCGAAAATGTTAGTGGAAAGTGAGTAAAACACCCAATTTCTCTCTCCGTCACCGGTGTAGATACCTGTCAGCACGGCAATAGGGTCTTTTTCAAACGTTTCCGCTAATGCTTCGTGAATTTGCTCCAGCTGCAGTGAGGTCTTATAGTCCGGCATACCCTTTGAATCTGCATCGTACTTGTAAGTGACTTCAATTCTGATTTTGAATTTGGGATTGTTGCGGAACTTGTCAATGTCGCGCCTGCCTGTTACAATCACGGTATTGCCGTTTTCACTTTGAGTAGGGGAGGTCCACCAATCATTCTTTTTAGCCATTGCGGTAGATGTTCTTAAAATGTGAGAGCTATATTATTTTCCTTAGCAAGTTTTCTTATGTGCATCAGTGCGTAGCGCATACGTCCGAGTGCAGTGTTGATGCTGACGTTTGTAGCATCGGCGATTTCCTTGAACGACATATTTTGATAAAAACGCATTTCTATCACGTTTCGCTGAGAGTCCGGCAGTGAGTGGATTAATCGGCGAATGTCATTGCATATCTGAGTTTGCACCATATTATCCTCAATGGTGCTGTCGCTAAGGTCGCGCCTGTTCAGGAGGTCAACATCATCGTTATCGATAGATACTAAATTTTCACTTTTCTCCTGACGGAAATAGTCTATCACAAGGTTGCGGGCAATGCGTGTAACCCAAGCACTGAATTTACCTGTTTCAACGTATCTGCCCTGCTTTATAGTCATAATGATTTTGACAAACGTCTCTTGAAAAATGTCGTCTGCCACATCCTGATTTTTTACAATATGAAAAATATACGAAAAGATTTTACTTCGATATCTGTTAAGCAAGATATCGAAAGCCTCATTACTTCCTTCTGCGTAAGATGCCACCAACGCTTCGTCGGTGAGTCGCACTGATTTCTGCATGATTTTCTCTATATTTTTGTGAAATTTAGAGTAGAAATTTTTCGATAGGCTGTAATGTTTTTGTTAATACTTTTGTCTTTGCAAGGCAAATTTACCCTTTTTAGGTGTATAAGCCAAATTTACTACAAATATTTTTGTGTTTTTTAACAGTAGTATTTACAATAAAACTTCATTTTGTCAGTTATCACAGTCCTGAGAATATTACTGACGAAGATAACACCAAGGAGGAGCCTCGGCTGTATGTAGCATCTATAAGCACCTTGTGCGCCACCTTGAGAATATTACTGACGAAGATAACACCAAGGAAGAGCCTCGGCGAGGCTCGGCTGTAAGAAACACCGTATAAGCACGCAGTGCGCCATGCGGTGATAGACAACTACTCTTCCAGTTCGCACCTCGGGGAGGTGCGGTCTGTATCTGATACTGCCCTTTCCTAACCAACCAAATTTTTTTATTTGAAATTATAATAATTCGTGTAAATAGTCGTTTTAATAGTGTATATAACATGTAAACACTATGCCTATGAAGGAAAAAACTACACAATTTTCAACAAAGTCACAGCAGGAGGTTAGTCATACCTCTATTCCTCAACCATCAAAGAAGACTTTGGATTTTATCCGACAATTTGCTCGTGCTTACCAAGTCTTGCCCCAGCTGAATCCTGCTCTCGGAGGAATCGTTGCGAATTGACTTTATGCACTATAATGGTGCTAAAAATTTATCGGGACTGTATCAAAGTATTTGTTGATGCAGTCCCGAAGTTTGTTTATCTAATTAAAAGATGCTTTTACTAATGTAAATTTGACAACTGAAATTTCTAATCCACTCATTAGTATGCTTTTCAAATTTGTAGATAAGTTGGTATCCGATAAGTTGTTCGCAAAATTGAGGAATCCTTTTGCCTCTCCCGTTTTCTTGATAAAACGGACTAACACATACAACAATATTAGTGTGTTCTGTATCATTATTTAAATAATCAATTACATTTTCATAATTGACGTCAGGAATATCAATGATATTTGAAAATAAGTGTATTATGGCATTAGATTTAGGTACTAATTCCTTATAATCAACATCTTCCAATTTGCTGTTGATAAAAAAGGTCGGAGTAAATGGAGATTGCAGATTAATATTATTCTGAGTCCTATTTAGGCAGACTATGGAAGGCTCGATTAAGTATATATCAGAAATATAATCTCTGTCAATTCCATTGTTTACAATATAGTCAATAAGAACTAACTCTGCAATGCCCTGACCACAGGCTTAGTCAATGACAGAAATACCATTATTGTAGAATAGAGAAGATGGTAGTTGTTTATATGCCATTAACAACTGTTCGCGATGTATGTCACCATAACAACATAAATACATATCCAATAAATCTGAACTATTTAAACATTTCTTGCCATGGTCAAGCATATCCTTAAGTATTTCTTGACGTTTTTGAGATAATTGACTTATGTGACTCTTTGCTTTTCCTAAAAAATAATCAAACGAGGGAAATGATCGTATAATTCCCTCTGTAGTTGTGTTTTTCATACAAGATGATTTCTATATTATTGATTCTGAATTAATTGTGTGCTTTCTGAAATTTTGTATCACTGTTTGCGGTGAATAATTGGCGTAGCAGTAGTGACATAGGTGCGGGCATGTGTTGTATGCTCCGATGTCTTTGGAGAGAATGCAACCGCACAGTTTGCGCTGACCGCTATCTCGCTTTGCCTGTTGTAAAAAAGAAAGTAATTCGGCATCGTCAGGTGACAGGTTGGCTATCAGTAGCGGATCAATACATTGATTGTGTTCAATGCCAAATTCCGATAAGTTTATCTTTTCAGCACATGTTGCAAGTTTAAATGGTAATTTCATATTCGCAAGATGGCAAGCGAAAGTCGCCATTGTCTCAGCATTCCACTCTATAAAATTAATACCTGCGGCACAAAGATTGCGTGACACACTGCGATAACCCGCAATGTCTGCAAAACTGAATACCAATTTCTTTGTATAGCCTTTTAACTGCTCTGCAATGGCAGAAATTTTGTGAAAAAGCATGTCAGGTGAAATTTTATCAGTCAAAATCAAAGGGTCAAAACGCCAAACAGCACTTCCTAATCCGTATTCATCAACAATCGTCTTGAATATCTCAATCCGTTCGGTAAGCGTCGGCACTCCGGGTTCTAATTTCTCGGCATCATAATCATTGAGTGTAAATTGGATATAGAAGCCAATGCCTTTTTTTCGTAGAATAGGCAGAAATGGAATTAGCGGTTTTGGATTTTTTGACCAAAACACCACAAAACGTGTTTTTGCAAACGATACATAACTTTCCTTGCCATTAAATGGATTCCTCCACGTCAAATAGTCTTTATCCAGCCGATTAAAGAACCAATCAGCATAAAATGCCGGAATATCAGTGGCGCGACTTGCTGAGATGATTACAGGGGATATAGCTTCTACGTTAAATCCTTGGTCGTTACGAATGGTGATTATTTTGTGTTTCATAATTCATTGCGATTTTGATGTAAAGTTAATATAATATGTGAGAAAGATTTGTGCACATGTATGCTAAATTTTTCAAAAATATGGGGCACTATTTTAATCAGAAAATGAAAAAGGTCATAAACCGTTAAGGTTTATGACCTTTGAGTGATCCGAATGCGGTCCTATTATATTTTGCAACACATTGATATATAGTTAATTACAAATGTGGTGCTAAAAATGATGTACCACAAATTGGGCAAAATGTACCACAAAAAGCACTAGAAATCACTCAAAAAATGACCAAAATTGAGCATATTTTAGATAAAGCTAAAAAGATACATCTTTTAACTAAAATTTCTCATAATCCAAATCAAATTAACATATTCGGTTCAGTTTCATCAATCCAAGCTGGAACGAAGTCCAATTCAATAGCGTCCTCGTTATTTTCGTCCACGATTTTATCTCCGAACACATTTATCGGCTGAGGCACACATATTCGGTCATAGATTTCACGACCGAAAGAGTTAGTGCCGGCATACTCATTGCGAATACATCGAATAACGAAGTATGCGTCCACATCTTTTGCATAGTGAATGTTGTTTACATTCGTA
>JALEMF010000118.1 GCA_022768005.1 Bacteroidales bacterium
TAGCTGCTGTTGCTGATAGCGCTGCTGATTCTGTAGCTGCTGATAGCGCTGCTGCTGATAGCGCTGCTGCTCCAGTTGCCGCTGACTCAGTTAAGGCATAATCTTAGCGATTAGCAAAAAAAAGAGTTTGAAGCTGTTTTCTACAAGGTGGAAAGCAGCTTTCTTTTTTTACACCCCTCTCCCCCACCTTTTGCACAGCAGATGCAATGATTTATGTCTGCCACAATGTATGGTGCTTCGCATAATGTGGTATCTCCGATGCCGAGGGTGCAAATCACATCATAACGTAGGGACATGCCTTTGGCATGTTTCAATGCCAAGGTATCAACCCATTGAAAACACACCAGAAGAACCGTCACTTTGGTATGTGGCATATTAAAAGTTTGAGGAAGTTGGAAAGTGTTGAACTATTTTATTGCACAGATCATAAATGATATATTTTTTATACAATTAATTTTTTTCTAAAATATGGAAGAAAAAAGGACACTAGAACTAAGGCATGTGGCAGATTTGCTTACAATGCATTTTAATATCCCTAGCTATCAAAGAGGCTATAGATGGGAAAGCAAACATGTAGAAGCGTTACTTGACGATTTGTATGGCTTCAGCAAACAAATGGAAGATATGCCAAACAAACAGGGAAAATTTTATTGTTTTCAACCTTTGGCTATTGTAAAAAATAAAAAGTTAAGTAATGAGACAGACACTGTATATGATGTAATTGATGGCCAGCAAAGATTGACAACATTGTATTTATTATTGTCATACCTTGAAGAGACAAGGAAATGTAATTTTAGTGGCAGACTTGCAACTTCACTGTTTACACTTAAATATGAAAGTCGCGATTCGGATTTTTTTGACAATAAAGAATTTAAAAGCAGTGATATTAAAGAGTCCATTCGTAATATTGATTTTTTCTATATGACACGCGCTTACAAAGCTATAGAGAGCTGGTTCGAGCAAAAAGAAATCAGTAAAAATACGATACTAAAAGTATTAACGCCTGATAACTACAAAATAATATCTGGTCTTGAGGGCGATGCTTTGTTGAATACGAAAATTGAAAATGATAAAAAGAATGATGTAAGATTTATCTGGTATGAGGTAGCGGCAAAAGATAATACTGATTCCATAGAAGTGTTCTCTCAACTTAACTATGGTAAAACTGCTCTGACTGCTACCGATTTAGTAAAAGCTCTTCTTCTGCAATGTGATATATACACAAACAACAGAGCTTTCATGAGTGAACTTGCTTTTAGACGTTCATATGAATGGGATGTAATGGAAAAACAATTGCAAGATCCATTTATGTGGTCTATGTTTATGAGATCAGATAATAGCTTCACATCACATATTATGGTTGTTCTTTCCTTAATTTGCAATGACCTCTATCAGGAATTGCTGAATAAAGATCCTAAAATAAAAATACAGAAAGAATCGAAAGATTTTATTTATGATGTCTGCAATCATTATCTTGGAACAAACCAAGATGGAAATTACGCAAAAAATGTAGAGTATGTATGGAAAAAGATACAAACCACTTACACAGCACTTTATAACTGGTATAAAAATCCCAATACATATCATCTGATTGGACTTCTTGTTTGGCTTATGGAGTATAAAAATAGAGACTTCAGCAATGAAAAGCGTTTTGCTTTGCTAAAAAGTCTATTTGAACAATATGAAGTCAAAACAAAAGAAGAATTTATGAATTATCTGAAAAAGCGGATTGCTGAACAGATACATGTAGAAGAACATATTAAGACGAAAGAAGGGATGATAGTACCATGGGGACTGAAGTATATAAATTATAACGACAATGTAGAACAGATTATCAAGATACTGGTGACTTTCAATGTTGAAGATATACGAAACCAACAAAAAGAATCGGCCAGATTCCCATTCCATCTTCTTCGAGATGGCAATATAACCAGTCTTGAACATATTCATCCCCAGAATCTTATTTTGGATAATATAAAACTTGATACTATACAAGCATGGCTTACAGTCAAGGAAAGTAGTTTAAGGCAACTTAAAAAGTATGAGCAATACGAAAACTATATAACAGTATTAAAACTGTATATAAAAAATGAAGAATCGTATAAAGAAAATATAGATGCAGCACATGGTATCATAAATAAAATTGACAAGGAGTTTGACGACTTGGCAAATATGAGTGAAGGGCAAATGCACACTCTTTATAATTTGTCTTTAGTTGATAAGGATACTAATTCTGCTCTAAGCAATAATCTGCTTGATGTAAAAAGAGAAATTCTTAAGGAACGTCAGAAGAGTAAAAATATTTATGTACTACCAACTACATATAAAGTGTTCGGTAAATATTATTCTGCTGCAACGGAATCTAATATCCTTCCAAAGCTGTGGACAAAACCTGATCGTGAAGCTTATTTTGCAGCAATAGAATCTGTATATAATGATTTTAATTCACACTATACAAAAAAATAATTATGGCTTCAATTACATTCGAATCATTCATAAAAGAGCAAAAGATAGAAATACCCGCTATACAAAGAGATTATGTACAAGGTCGTGGATTTACAATAGAAGAACAGGATAAACGTGAAGCTTTTGTTTCCAGACTTATAAATACAATTGCAGATGACAATGCCAAGCCATGCCATCTGGAGTTTATTTACGGAGCAAAAAATAATGTTTCAAACAGATTTATCCCATTGGATGGCCAACAGCGGCTTACAACACTTTTTATTCTTCATTGGGTAATATGGCAAAAAAGTTCCAATGATGCACAACAAAAATACCCATTGAATTTAATAGAAGGTTTTAACTATGAAACCAGACTTAGTTCATCAACGTTTTGTAGAAATATCATTGAAAGACAATTACAAGATGAAGATGAAAATAAAACAAAGAGTTTAGGACAAAGACTAAAGAATCAGCCCTGGTTCTCCGAAGACTGGAACTATGATCCTACTATCATTGCAATAATATCTATGGTAGATTTCATGGAAGAAAAACTGAATGATTATAAAGAGGATCAGATATCTTCCATGCTTAAAAAATTATGTAGTGACCAGAACCAAATTTCGTTCGATGAACTTAATATGACTGATTACGATTTGACGGATTCATTGTATATCAAAATGAATGCACGCGGTAAACAATTGACTCCATTTGAGAATTGGAAATCTGATTTTATAAAATACCTTGAAAAAGCGTTCGGAGATGAAGAGTATACGAAAGCTGAAGTCGGAAGGAATTCCCAATCCAACACTTATAAAGATTATTTTTGTTATTCTATTGAGCATCAATGGACTGATTTGTTCTGGACTTATTTAAAGGACGAATATTTGAAACTGGATGAGGAACAACAGTCGAAACAATATCCATGCATAGATAAGATGTTTATGAATCTGTTTGATTTTTTATGCATGTATTTTTATTATGTTAAGAATCCATCTACAAAGTTTGAATATAGTAAAATAGGAGCGGTAGCAAAACGTGAAGTCTGGCAGAAACAGGAGTTTATAGATGCTCTTTTTGGAACATTGGATTCGCTGTGCAGAATAGATCACTCTAAATTCTTTGATGATCTATTTTATATATGTCTTGAAGAATTACCTTTAAACAATGAAAATAAAAAAGTCCGCCTTTTCAGAACAAAGCAAACTAATCTTTTTAAGCTTTGCGTTGAAAATGGATCCTCAATGGAATTAACTGATTTACTATTATTTTATGCCTTAATATATTATTGCAATGAGAAAACTGTAAAAACAGTTGATGACTCACTAAAGTATTACATGAGATCTGTAAGAAACAACTTTGAAAGTGATATTCAAAACATAAGAACAAGAACAGCAATACAGTTGAACTTACGCGTATCGGAATTTGACAAATATAATTCAACCATAAAGACACTTACAAGTAAAGCAGATAATTCTGTTCTTTCTATTGAAAATTGTATCATAGATGATTGCTCTATTACACGTGGAAATAATGCTGTATTTGATAAAGCAATTAATGAATACGGGATCCATAACGTTCTCAATACGTTGAGAATATTCTGCAATGAATCACAAATTCTAAGAATACGTCTGTTGGTATCATGTGGATATAGTGGTACATATCTTAGTGATTGCATAGGCAGAAATCGGTATTTCTGGGGTAATGAAGACAGATGGGATGTACTGTTTATATCTGATTCCAGACAGTTGTCAGAATGTTTTGCTGATTTGACTCAGAAAATAATTGCAGCAGGCAAACCCAATTTAATTATAAACGAAGCAAAGAAAGTTTATACACAAGGATTTGCTTATTATATTCTTAATTATGATGAGTTTATAGATGCTAATGGTTCTCAGCATCATTTTGCAATAAAGAATAATCTGAACGAGATGGACTGGATTGCTTTAGGTTCATATAGTTCCAACCCTGGAACAGCCTATCACGCAGATCCTTTGGCTGTTGCAGTAGAGAATATTGTTAATCAAAAAAATCCTAATATAAAAATGGCATTATATAAACAATATTCAGGGAAATGTCCATTATCTATAGTAAAAGATAAAATTCATTGGGAACCTTTATTTAGTGTTATAAGTAGAAAAGATGGTTGGCATATTATTTTAGGACAATGTTATATAACAGAAGACATAAAAAATGATTTTAAGATTCAACAGATTAACAATCAGGATTATCTTGTTCCAATATCAATCAATCGCGATATGATACAAGTATGTGCAGATCTCATTATAAGAGTTTTTATTGAAATTTCAGATTATGAAGTTAAAGGTATTTGACGATATTCCATTCTCTCTCTTGAAAGTACAAGAAATAAGATTAACTTAATATCTTCCACCCTCTCCTCGGATAGATTGAAATCTCTCTATCCGAGGTTTGTTTCATATCCATAGATTTCCATTATTGCTGTCCGGTAAAATGACTATTTTTGCTCATGGTTATGGTTTATTTTTGCAAATACAAAGATAACCAAAAGGGCTGATACTTCGTGAGAAGTGTCAGCCCTAATTTTATTTGCTCATAAAAGTTTTACCGGACAGCAATAATTCGGATTATAATGCAGTTTTGTTTGCAGCCGTGTCCATATAATACGTCAAAGGGCTGCGTTTTGCGCAACCCTTTGACGTATAGACGCTTGTGTCTATTAGTTGATTTGTCTTACTAAAAGTCCCGGGTAAATATCTCCACCGCTTACTTTTTTGAAAGTAGTGGCTTCGAAGTCTGCACCGTATGCGCCTTCTTCAACAGCCATATATCTGTTATCCCAGATTTTTTTGTCAACCGGCTTGATGACAGCGACTCTCTTGTATGTTATAACACCGTTTTCATCTTGAGGCTCAAGAACTTCGAATTCGGAGTCAGGTGTGATACCTTCCTTCATACCTACTTGTACTTTAATGCCTCCGTCAACTTCTGTGATAGGTGCTTTGATACGGAATTGGTCGTATTTCTTCTGCAAGTCAGCTACGTTTTCGTCAATGGCTCTCTGGCACGCTTTTCTGACCATCATTTCCGGTGCGTCTTCATTAATGCCGAGGAATGAAGTTGCGTTACCGTTTGATTCTACATCACCAATGTATTTGAGTTTGAATTTACTTCTGTTTGCATCAAATGCGGCGGCACGTGCTTTGTCCGGAGTTGAGGTCCAATAGTTTGTATAAAAGTCTGCAGCGGTCTCTTCGTCCCATACGAGCTGGTAAAGACGAGTGGTGATTTTGACCTTAAAGCCTTTGTATGTTTCAGCCATAGAACCGGCAACTTCTCCTAATGCCATATATGAGTTGTCGTTCGTGACAGCTGTGGCTAATGCACCGATAATGCGCAGCCCTATTCCGAATGCCTGTCCTTTCTTAGCTTTGTCCACATAGTTTATTTCGTTGACAATGAGGAAAGTGTTGCCTATAAGTTGCTCACCTGCATCTTGAAGCATAGCAATTCCGCGAGCGGAACGTGCCGCAAGTTCTTTGTCAAGTTCACTTGCATTATAGACGCCTCTTGCCTTGATAAGTTCCATATCGCATTGTCCCGTGAGGATATCACGGTCGAACCAGCGGGCAACCATACGGCTTGCGATGTTGTTATTCTCAATAAAAGCGTCAATATCTTCGCCGTATGTGCCTTTTTTGTCAACAGATACTACTTTGACGCTGAGGTCGTGGTCATCGTACTTGTCCGGAGTAGGAATGTCAAGGAATTGACTTTCGATTTCCGAAGCGAATTTCTGTTCCTTGTGGCAGACGAGGATAGAATATATTGAAGATCTGTTGTATTTGGTTTCAACAGGTTGTTCAAGTTTTTTTGCTGAAACGGATAGTATGCAGCCTAAGGATAATATTGCTAAAAGTAACTTTTTCATAGTGGCAAGTGATTTAATAGTCCCATACAGAAGAGTCCAAGGAGTCTGTTAGCTTATAAGAATTGCGTAAATCTTTGCTATAAATATTGTAGCGATATACGTCGGTCATAGTAAACGGCTTTTTGTATGTGTCAACTATGAAGTCACGGCATGCCGTTGCATCACCGTATGTTTCAAGTCCGGTAGGAATGATTATTTCTCCTGCGGTGTTGACGCACCCGTAAAGTCCTTTTTTGTCTTGTACGATAGAGTAACCATTAGTGTCAAATCCTTCAACGTCGGCAAAGTTTGTGGTAAAGGATAGTGTGTTATCGGCTATTTTAAGGCAATTCCATTGGTTGTCTTTCTTTACCCACACGTATTCCTTGTTTGGGTTTATGTTTACGGCGATGCCGTCCCATTTGATATTTACGATGGCTTTGTCTTCTTTGTTTATAATACCCCAGTTGTCATTTAGGCAAACTCTTGCGTAGCCGTTTGTGAATGACGTAGCCATATCGTATTTAGGTCTGATAACGTAATTGCCTTGGCGGTCGATGTAGCCGAATTTGCTTTCGCCTTCCTTGATAGCGCAGAACAATCCTTCACTTTCCGGTGTCAAGAATGCAAAAGTCGGTTTTACCAATTCGTTTCCGCGATGGTCAATAATGCCGAATTTGTCATTTTCATTTACGAGGTAAGCACCTTCCTTAGGAGGAAGAATGTATTTGTAGAACTTGGAAACGGTGTCACCGTTTTTGTCAACAATAAAGTTTAGCCCGGGCTTGTAAATTACTGCGTAGCCGTTAATGAACGGTGCTACTGCTTCTACTTCAACATTGCCGTTGAGGAGCAATTTTTTCGATGCTATATCGTAGTAATTTAACTGCATCTTGTCGTTTTTCAGGTTTACTACTCCGATTGCTCCGTCTGAAGGTAACATTGCAACGTCGTATTTGCCCGCAGGTAGGAGTTCTTCACCTGTAGATGAGTAAATACCTGCCATATCTTTTTCATCGTCAACGTATTCGTTGAAAGTTCCGGGTTGGATTTTGCCGTAGTTGGAAACCAATATGTAGTTGTAAGTACTCATATCAAGTTCTGTGAAATTTTTACCTTCAATGAAATAGTGTGACGGTAGTTCATAGTGAGGAGTTTCTCTCATGAGAATGGCAAGTTTCGGGGGAACAACGTCCGCAAGTGTGGCATCAGGATTTGTCTCCAACAACTTTATGTATTTTTGAACATATTCGGAATTGGAAACAACTTTGCATGCAAGCGGGTTTGATTCAAAGTATTCGCCGTAAAAAGTTCCGATAGCCTTGTATTTTACGGGAACGATGATTCCACCTTCTGCATTATATACGCCGTACTTACTGCCGTCCTTCACCCAGCATAGTCCTGCTGAATTATAACTGCCTATTGCAGAGTATTTGCATGGTATGACGAGGTTAAAATTCGGGTCAATGTAGCCGTATTTCTTATTCTTTTTTACGTAAGCCAATCCGGTCTCAAAAGAGCCGATTTCATCGTATTCAGGCTTGAGTACGTATTCTCCGGCTTTATTGATGTAACCGTATTTTGCACCGGTGACAACGCCGTCGCCATCTACTTTACCGCCTACACCTACTTTGCAGTATTCTCCGGCCCATGTGGCCATTTCGGTGAATTTGATTTTAATTACTTCTTTGCCATGCTCATCGATGTAGCCCCATTTGCCACCTTTTTGCACTAATGCTCTGCCGTCTTTGAATGCGCTTGCATGTGTGTAATTGTAGTTGATGACTTTGAGTCCGTCGGAATTGACATAGCCCCATTTACCTTTTGCATTTTGATCCGGTATGAGATCCTGAGCGTTAACGGAGAAGTTAACGCTCACAAGCACCGCCATTGCAAGAAGTGCTGAATGAAAAATGTTTTTCATATACTGCTTGTATAAAATTTGTTATCGAATCCAGTTAATGTAAGTAGTAGTAGGTTGCTGACCGTTTCCGAATGCCACTCCTATAGCGCGCGCAGCTTCAATTTTTCTGCGTTCAATATCTACGGCATCATAGTATTTCTGACGTAATTCAAAGTCACGGTCGTCCTTGATAGATGCTTTAATTTCAGCGAGGAGTTTTTGTGCGCTCGGGTATGCACGAGAGTCAGGGTCTATTTGCAATAGTAATTCAAGTGCTTTTCGTGCGGCATCAAGGTCGTGTCCGGCAGCCCAGGCTGCTTGTGCGGCAGTGAGAAGTTGCACGCCGTAGTAGTCAATGTACTCTTGGAAGATGGTGAGTGTAACTTGCTCTGCTTCAGCGTAGCCTTTGCTGCAACTTGGTATCTGAGTAGCGTGGAAAAGTGCTTCCTCATAGTTGTTCATAGCAGCGGCTCTCTTTGCTTGAGCGAGGATTTGCTGATAGTTTGCGTCAAAGTATGCTATAATCTTTGTTTTACCTGCTTCAAGGAATTTATTGAATTCGGCATTGCGAGCGGTGATGGAAGACAGTGCATTGATAAATGCTCTTTGGTCGCTTGTTCCTACCCCTCTAAGTTCAAAAGATGCGGAAGAAAATACTTTCTTGGAGTTTAGGTCGCCTATGTACAGTGTAAGTGAAGTTCTAAGCACATTTTGCATAGGAGGACCCGGAACAACGTCTTGGTAGATGTGATTGAATTTTCCGGTGATGAAGAATTGTGAATAAGAATCGTCGCCTGTAACGCCTGATGCAGTAACGACGTTTGTGAGTCGTGTCAGAAGATAATCTTCGGTTTGTTCCGGCACTTCTTCTCCTTGCTCTATGTGTGCGACGGTGATATGTAGTTCGCAGTCACTCTTTGCAGAAATGCTTAATGCGGTGGCTGCGGATATTGCTAATAAAAAGTTACGTATTTTCATTGTATGATAGTTTCTTAGTTATTACAACTGTGATTTACTTATTTCTCACCGAGAACGAGGTCTGCTCTGCCGAGGCCTTTGGTGAGAATTTTTGATTGGATACCGAATGGTTGCTTTGCGAGGTATTTGCTGAGTGTTCTCACGAAGTAACGAGTATCCATAGCAGTGCCGTTTTCGCGGTAGAGTGGGATTCGTACTTGTTCGAAACGCATCATATTGTCGGTTGCATCAGTAAGGCTGTAACGGTGGTTTACAGTGTTTTGTGCCATCCAGTCGTCAATGATGTCAGTCAGCATTTCGCCGTCGTATTCATCTTCGAGTGAAAGTCCTGAACCGTTGTCAAATACTCGGATATTGACAGTCACTTCACGTCCGTTTTCAAGCAGGTCGTCAAAGTGTGCCTGGAGTTGTGATGCAAAGTTGTCAAGGCGTTCAAGTGTTGCCTCTTCAAGGAGTACGGGTACTTCAGCCGAGAATGATTGAGGTCCTGTGCCTTGTGCTGCGGCTACTTGCTTGCCTGTGTAGGCGTCAATGCCGCGAAGAGTGTATGTTACTGATTTTTTAGGTCCGACACTGTTAATTTTCCACGCAAGTTCCACGAGGATATCGGCTTTAGCGCGGTTCAGTAACCTGTCAAGCGGAGATTCAGCAAGTGTTGCACCTGAAGTGCGGCTCACTGTCATTTCATCTTCAGCGTTTGACTGATTGATGTTTCTTACGGTTGCAGCAAGGTCTTTAAGTGGAAAACCGCGGTCTGCCATAAGTTCGCCAATCTTGGTGATTACATTTACCAAGTCCATGTTTTCCTGGACGGCGGATTCGTAGTCTGGTACTTTAGTTTCCTTTCCTTGATTGTTGTAAGTGTTCATAAATCCGTTTTCGTAACACCATGTGTCGGCAGGGATTACCATGATGGTAGGTTTTTTAGCCTGTGCCGAAGTGATTACGGGAATGAGTGCCAATGCGGCTGTCGCTATGTATTTGAATATAGATTTCATAACTTAATGTGATTGAGATTAGTGAGGCGTTAAGGTTTGATAATATTGTCGTCAACAAGTCTTTGGCGAAGTGCCGCGCGGTCAACGTCAACAACTACGCTCCAGTTTTCAAGTCCGCTTGTCTTTGCTACAATGCGTGAAGTTCGGTTTTCGTTGGCAACAACGTATTTGGTGTAAGCACCGCCTGTTGCAAAGAATTGATTGAAGTAATATTCGTATTTTTCTTGTGCGTTAACTTCAAGGATTAACGGCTTTTTATTACATTCGGCGGAACCGTCTGTAATACCGTTGAAAATGATGTCTCTTACGGCGTTTTTGCGTGCTTGTTCTATTGCATCTGCCTTGTTTGTCCCTTTACCCCAAGTGCGAAGCATTACCGAGCCGTCAAGTTCAGTTCCGAGGCATTCCGTCTTAAATGAGGCGTAAGCGTAGGAAGAGTCAATATTCTGTGGCTTTTTACAAGATGTGATGCTTGAAAGTGAGATTATTGCTGCTGCAATAATTATTTTTATAGAGTTTTTCATTAACGTGATTTATTAAAATTCGTAACCTATTTTTATTGAGAGGAATGAAGTGAATTTGTGCTTGAAAGAGCCTTTTGCCTTATCAAAGTCTGCATTCTTAAGATTTTGTCCGGTGTAAGATACGCCGAGAAGGAATGCGCTGCGCGCTTCACCTACTCGGATACCGATTGTAGGACGGACCATTAGTCCGTCAGGGAATGAAGTACCTAAGTCAAGTGAGTAGTAAGGCACTATGTTTCTGTATTCATTAGGGATAAAGTTGCCTCTGATGTCAAGGTAAAGCGGCATACCCCATCTTGCTACGTTGAGACGTGCGTTCTCCGGTCCGAAATAGTAGCGAGGTCCGAAACCTGCACCAATACGGAAATAGTCGTTTACTCTATATCCGCCTACGAAGTCAATTTCACCGAAGCCGATATTTGTGCCGGAAAGGTTCAGAGAATATCCTCCGTTACCTTCCACTGCGAAGAAGAAACCTTGGTCAAATTTGCTATATGCTTTATGTTCGGATTTACCTCTTTCGTAAGGAATTTTTACGCCTTTACCGGATTGGTCGATTTTTCTTACTTCCACCATCTGATAGGTGTATTTTTCACCGTTGAGAGTGACGATGGTGACAGATTTGTTTTCTTTGATATTTGTGATAGTGCCTTGAATTACAGAGCCGTTATTCAAGTATATGACGTCGTTTGTGTCCTGTGCATTAATGGCAAACGATGCAATAAATGCGATAATTACGCTGATAAATAAATTTTTCATAGATGTATAATTTTGAAGTGAGTTATCTAAAATCCGGAGTTAAGTCCTCTGATTACTCCTGCTGCTTGCAAGTCCTTGAGAAGTTGGTCTTTATTGACGATTACAACGTCTGACACACGGTACTCTTTCCCTGCTTTTACAACTTCACGAGAGCCTGTCACAATCTGAGCGTAAGCAGTGGCTGTGCCATTTTCTGCGAAGAAGTCTTTGTAGAAATCAGCGTGTTGTGCTTCGTTAGTGGCAGAGCCAGCAAGCGGTTTTTGATTTTGTCGCATTTCTTTGCTTGCAAAACCGCGGAAAAGGACTCCATGCACTGCGCTGCGCTTGATAAGGTCTTCCTTAGGTTTTTTGTCTTTGCTGATGACAGTGACTTTAACCATGTAAGTGCCTTGAGCACCTGTACCGGCTCCTTCAATGTCGTAGTTGAGAATTTGGTCTTTTTGCTTGGCATCAGTGCTGAAAGAAATAGTAAGAGCAATGATGAAAATGGTTATAAGACTTAATAGTTTCATGATAATATAGGTGTTTAGTTATTTGTATGTGTCTCAATATGTTAATTCTAATACGCAAAAATATATAAAAATCTGTTAAGCACACAATTTTAACGCATTTTTTTTATGATTAACTAAAAAATGCGCGGAAAGATTTCAAGAGGATGTTCTTTAACAGTGTTTCTGTTATTTACCGCATATTTTCCAATGTACGATGTTGTGGAGATGAACACTCTGTCATCGTATGTCACACAGTGGACTTATAAGTTGTTTTCAGGTGATGAACTAAAAAAACGGCTACCCGAATTCGGGCAGCCGTCAGCCTATTATGTTGCTAATTATTATTTTTCAGCATCATTGTCGCGTTGTTCGCGGCGAGGTCCGCGGTCGTTGCGGTTGTTGTCGCGACGCGGTCCGCGATTGTTGTCACGGCGAGGTCCGCGGTCATTGTTACGGCGGTCACCACCTTCACGCGGTTGGCGTTCACGTTCTACGTAGCCTTCCGGTTTTGGTTGAAGCGCACGCATTGACAAGCGGTATTTGCCTGATTTTTTGTCAATTTCGATAAGTTTTACTTCAACGTTGTCGCCTTCTTTGATACCTGATGATTCCATGTCAGGAATACGGTCCCATGAGATTTCAGAGATGTGGAGAAGTCCGTCGCGGTTCGGCATAAATTCTACGAATGCCCCGAAGTCAAGGATTGAACGTACTTTACCTGTGTAAACTTTGCCTTCTTCAGGAAGTTCCACGATGGCGTTGATGAGTTCAAGTGCTTTGTCCATTGCTTCCTTGTTTGTAGCAGCAATTTCAATGTAACCGCCTTCTTCAACTTCTTCAATAGATACTGTAGCACCGCTCTGCTCCTGGATACCTTGAATGATTTTTCCACCCGGGCCGATAACAGCGCCGATGAGTTCTTTAGGAATAGTCATAGTCTCAATGCGTGGTACGTGAGGCTTGTAGTCTTCACGTGGAGCGGGCATTGCTTTTTCTATAATATCGAGGATATGGAAACGACCTTCTTTAGCTTGGTTAAGTGCCTTTTCAAGGATTTCGTAAGAAAGTCCGTCGCACTTGATATCCATCTGTGTAGCAGTGATACCGTTGCGAGTACCTGTCACTTTGAAGTCCATATCTCCGAGGTGGTCTTCGTCACCGAGGATATCGGAGAGGATAGCGTATTTGTCGCTTTCAGTGTCTGTGATAAGCCCCATAGCAATACCGCTGACCGGACGTTTCATTT
>JALEMF010000121.1 GCA_022768005.1 Bacteroidales bacterium
TTTAATAATCTTCTGCCGTTTGACGGTAGTTTATGAAGTGTGTAAAATGGCTTGTTTGGAAATTAATAACGTGAGGCGTAGCGGGATTTCTTTAATCCCGGTTATCGGCATAATCCTTAAATTTTTGTTGTTCGGCGCGATATGGTGCAGTTATACTACTTTTACTCCTTTTTCGCGATTTGAGACTTATGCTACCTCTATTTTGGCAGGTTTAGTGTTGTCAATTCCTTATATTTTTTCAAGAAAATTCTGGACATCATTGCTTGTGATGATAGTCCTTGATATATGGTTTA
This sequence comes from Bacteroidales bacterium, assembly GCA_022768005.1. Classification (GTDB taxonomy): domain Bacteria; phylum Bacteroidota; class Bacteroidia; order Bacteroidales; family Muribaculaceae; genus CAJUPY01. Next base: position 294 of record JALEMF010000121.1, read on the forward strand.
TTTCGAACTTACTTTATTATAGAACGTATTATTCACCAATACCGCTGTCAAGTTATGGCTTGATAGGAAACCTTGCGGACTTTGTGCCGAGCGTCACGGCTTCTTTCCGCATTATAGACCTTATTTTTCCTCTTACCACCATCTGTGCAGTGCTTATATGGAGGTTCTATAAATCCATAATTGCTGTTAGGTTGCGAGCCGTTGTCGTTTCATTTATCGTGTTTTGTGTTGCTTTCGGTATTGATTTAACGGCAAGAGGCGGTTTTGTCAAGGCATATTATGATATTCGTCAAAATGCTTATTTGTACGCCAGCGGTCCGGTGCTTTACACTCCGTTCGGCTCGCTGTATTATGACTACGCACACCAAGTTGCCGACTTGACAGATGAGCAGAAAACAGAGATATATCAATGGCTTGATGACGCTCCTGAAATTAAGCCTGTCTGTGGTATTGAGCAGAGGGATAATTGCATTATTATCTTTGCTGAGTCATTTGAAAATTGGGTGCTTAACCTCACGGTGGAAGGTCAGGAAATTACACCGTATCTTAATAAACTGATTTCAGAACCTAATACGCTTTATGCTTCAAAAGTTGTGACCCAGGTTAACGGTGGGCGTTCGATTGATGCGCAACTGCTTATCCTCGCCGGATTATTTCCAATTCAAACCGGTTGTTACAGTTCCACTTACGGACAAAATACTTTCTTCACACTTCCCAAGGCAATGAAAGAAATTAAAGGTACACGGAATTATCTTATGACGGTAGATAAACTGACAACGTGGAATCAAGGCGTTGTGGCTAAAAGTTTTGGTGCCGATACTTTGATTTCCTATCCGGATTTTAAGCTTACCGAGGCGTTTGGCAACAGAAAGAAACTTGCGGACGTACCATTTTTTGAACAATGTAAGGAGAAAATGGAGCGCGGCGAAGTGTGGAAGCCGGGCGAGAATGTGTATATACAAATGGTGACCTATTCCGGTCATACACCATTCAAAATTCCGGAACACTTGAAGAAGGTGCATTTTTCTGATGATATTCCTGAAATGATGGCGGACTTTATGACTGCTGCACATTACACTGATGAGGCGATTGGTAAATTCGTAGAGTATTTCAAGACTCGTCCCGAGTACACCAATACTATGATAGTAATTACCGGAGATCATGAAGGACTTGCTGATAATAGAGAACGACTCTGTAATTCCAAGGCAGGCAAAGGAATTGTATCCGATAAAGAATATACGCCGCTAATCGTGGTAAATTCGCCTGTGGCTATGCGTTACGATAAGGTTATGGGGCAAATTGATATTTATTCCACCCTGTTAAATCTTCTCGGACTTGAGAACTACAAGTGGAAAGGGTTGGGGCAGAGTATTTTAAGTGAAGATAAACCGGCTGTTGCCATCAGTCCTAAAAGAGGACTTCAAGGCGACACTGCTGCCGTCTCATCTGATTATATCAATAGGGTGAAGCAAGCTCCGGAAATTTCCGATAAAATCATCAGATACGATTTGCTTAAGGATAGGTAATTTCTCGGTAAAAATAGGAAAACGCACCTTTTTACTACTGTTTTTTATAGGAAAATGCACCTTTTTGCGCTGCTTTTATATAGGAAAACGCACCTTTTTACTGCTGTTTTTTATAGGAAAACGCACCTTTTTGCGCTACTTTTTTATAGGAAAATGCACCTTTTTGCGCTGCTTTTATATAGGAAAACGCACCTTTTATAAGAAAAATACTTATATTTGCAGCATAAATACTTATTTGAAAAATTACGCTATATAGAAAAATCACCTCAAAAATTGAGCAATACTTATCGTCGGATTCAGAGAGAATGTTATTAATTGACGGTGCCCGTCAAATTGGAAAATCTTACATTATACGTTTGGTCGGGCAACAAAAGTTCTCTAATTATATTGAAATTAATATGGAAGAGGACAGGCTTAAGGATAAAATCTTTGAAAATGCAAAGACAACACAAGATTTTTATATGGCATTAAGCATTGTGGCGGGAGAAAAGATGAAAGATAGGGAGAATATCCTTGTCTTTATTGATGAAATTCAGGCTTACGACCATTTACTTACCCTCGTAAAATTTTTGATGGCAGAAAAAAATTCACTTATATAGCAAGCGGGTCGCTGCTTGGCGTAACTTTAAAGAATACTCAGTCCGTTCCTGTAGGCAGCCTTGAGATACTTCACATGTTTCCCATGGACTTTGAAGAATTTTTGTATGCTAATGGTGTAGGAAAAATCGCTGTAGAAAGTATGAGGGAAGCTTTTAATAAGTTACAATCTCTTCCTGATGCTATTCATAACAAAATAATGGATCTGTTCAAGAAGTACTTGATAGTAGGCGGTCTGCCAAAGGCTGTAGAAACATTTGTAGAAAGCCGTAATATAGTAGAATTTCGTGCTATTCAGAAATCAACATATAATTTGTACAAAGTAGATGCTCAAAAGTACGAAGAAGAACATAATCGCAAGCTAAAAATTCAACGAATTTTTGAGATGATTCCTTCAAATCTTGAAAATAAAAAGAAAAGAATTGTTATTAAGGAAATTGAAGATAAAAGATGGAAGCGTTCCGGTGATTATATAGAGGAATTTGACTACCTTATTTCAGCAGGAGTAACGTTGGAAGTAAAGGCGGTGAGCACGCCGGCGTATCCTTTGGTCGAAAATAGCGGAAAGAATTTGTTAAAACTTTATATGAACGATGTGGGAATATTATCCGGTATATATTATCGCAATAATATCACTGCGATAATGAACGAAAATAACAGCATTAATTTAGGTTCGATTTATGAAACGGTTGTAGCGCAAGAATTAAAAGCGCATGGCTTTGATTTGTATTATTACGATAATAAAAAGAATGGAGAAGTGGATTATCTGATTGATGATGTCGACAACCTATCCAATATTCCTATTGAAGTAAAATCCGGTAAAGACTATACCGTGCATAGTGCATTGGATAAATTTTTGGCGAATGTTGAATATAATATCAAAAGAGCATTTGTTTTATCCAACGAACAAAGAGTTTATCGTGATAAGCTGGGTATTACATATATTCCTATATATTACGTGATGTTCTTTAATAATGATTCTAATGTTGAAGTACCATTTCGGGATTGATTTTCTATGATTCATAAACAATATATTTACTCAATATATTTATAACAGTCCGTTTGCTCGCCGAGGCTTTTAATAGACGAAGATGAGTATTATGTCACTGCGTGTCTTACCGGTGTTTCGTACAAATAGAGCCTTGTGGGAAAATATTGTTGGCTTAACTTTATCTGTAATATAAATTTCGCATAATCTGCAATGTGAAAAATAATTGCGATACATTCTTTGAAAAATTTGAGTATTTTTTAAAATTTTTTATTACATTTGCTTACCGATAGGTGTTGTGGCTTTGAAAAAATTAGCCATAATGCCGCTAACGAATTAATAATCAGAATTTTAACATAATACAATCTATTAGTGATGAAACGAGTTTTGCTACCTATTCGAATTGTCTTGGCAGTTGGCGCTATAGTCGGTTCAATAGTGTTATTTAATTCTTGTAAGGGTGGAGATAACACACAGTTAGTTCCGGATCCGGAATTTTCTTCTGAACTTATTGAAGACTTTGTAAAGAACAAGGCTGAACTTAAAGAGGCTCTGCCTGACAAATATTCCGCTTATCTTGATTTTTCAGATGGTGTGAACCTTGCTTACAATGAAGCCGAAACAAAAGAAATTCTGCGGAGCATACTTAATTCCATCAATGGTGATGATGCGACGTATTATTCTCTTGCTGACCATAAAATGGATACAATAGCAGGTAATCCTGACGATATTTTCAAAAAGGCTACTGACCCCAAGCAATATAATCATCAGGCAGCACCTGTGCGCACTGCTCTTGATAATATTGTGAAAGAAGGCAAGCCGGCTATCCTTATTACCGACTACGAAGAATACGATGGCAAGACTATCCATAAGGGGGCTTTTGCAAAGCCTTATTTCGTTGATTGGCTCAAAAATGATAATCAAATTACTTTCCTTATCGTAAACTACAAGGAAAAGAATAAAGATAAAAAACTTTTCTTCACCATTTTTGACGGTAATCCTAATAAACTTACTGCAAAAATTCTTGACGCTATCAAGGGGAAGGCTTCAAACTTTGAAAAGTTTGTGATGAGTAATAGCAACTACGAAGTAAAGACCGACTATCTTGCTGCAAACAAAGGTGGTAACTATCACACTGAAGATGGTCTTGACAACGTGTCTTGCGTTCAGGAAGATGTTAACGAGCCGGACCGCTTTACCCTTATGCCTCAATACAAGGCTGAGTACTATCCTCTTCTTGCTTCATACACTGAAGTGGCTGTAAATGCAAACGGAATACAAAATGAGTCCAAACCTTTTCCTCCTTATTCGTTTACAAATTTCTTACAACATATCTTCTTTAATTTCCAAAACTTTGCTTACGATGACGTAGAACTTGATGTTAAAGTAAGTAATGCACAGGCTGACTATAATAAGTACTGGCAATACGTCTATGCATTCAATCAGGAAAAGCCTGAACTCGGCGTTAAAGATAATCCGTTCTTTGATGAGAAAGGAAATCTAAGGTCTGAATGGAAATATGCAGAGCAACCGCTTGGAGAAATCAAGGATATGTTTGACCTTGAAGATAATCCTTCAAAAGGAGATCCTAAAGCAAAGACATTCCCGGGATTTAAAGAGTACGGAATTGCCTTTGATGACGAATTCGATTGTACTCAAATCAATGGTGCAAATCTTTCTGACCTTATCCGCGTAGATATCGTGATTAAAGATGTTGACGATAAAGATAAGGAAGATATAGAAAAACTCTTCAAGTGGGGCGACTACGATAACCTCAGCGAATCCGTTCGCCTGGCACTTCAGGAGGTGCGCCCGATAGGTAAAGTAGTCTATACTTACTATATCAAAGCACCGGAACCAACAGAATAAACTTAATATAAACCAAAATAAAAATTTTATTCACTATGTTACACCTTCTTTTACCACCTTCACTAAAAGGTCTTATCGGAGCAGAAAAAGTTGCATCAAAAGCAGCAGAAGCACAACCAACAACGGCAGACGTATGGATTTGGGCAATGATAGTCCTTGCCGCATTTCTTGCAATAGCAGTAATTTCTGCACTTTTAGTTAACTATCGCCCGGGTGGCGCAGATAAGTCAGTCCGCAGAATATGGTTCTGGATACTTGCTGTTCTCACACCGATAACATCTTTCCTTGTTAACTACTTTACTAAAATTCAAGGATTTGAAACAACATTCAAGAAAATAGGTCCGGCAAAGATACAGCAAGCTGTAGAGACCCTAACTATGCAAAACGTTTACTCTACAATAGCGGTATTAATCCTCTTTATTGCTATCGGCTGGATACTCAGCGTGATGTTTAAACGCTCAAAACTCGGTACGTGGTTCTAAATTTTACCTAACCGTAACGTATTCACTTTAACACTTTTATAAATTAATATGAACGACAAACTATTCGTAATTGCTATCGGAGGAACAGGTATGCGATGCCTGGAGTCTTTCGTACACCTTTGCGCTATCGGTATGTTCGACGGTCAGGAAATAGACATCTTGACTATCGATACAGATTCCGGCAATGGTAATAAAGACCGTTCCGAGAAGTTAATTGCACTATATAACGATATTAAAACTCCGTCGAAAGATAAAATAGGAGGTACTCCCAATCGTCAGACATTTTTCTCTGCAAAACTTAATCTATACAAATTCTCAACAGACTATGCAGGAAATCGCTGCTCATTCCGTAACCTTGCAAATATAGGTGATGAAGATACGGATAATCAAGACCTTGCAGACCTTTTCCTTGATAAAGAATCTGTTCAGAAATTTGACCTTGCACATGGCTACCGTGCACAGACTCACTTGGGCAGCATGCTGATGTACCACGGAATAGTGGAGGCTGCGAAAAATGCTCAAATTAAGGGTAATGATGCTATGCCGGCGGAAAAAGATCTCCGTGAATTTGTTATTAAACTGCAAGATGCCGGTGCAGGCGCAAGAGTATTCATCTTCGGCTCCGTATTCGGCGGAACAGGTGCTTCTTCAATTCCGGTAGTGCCTCGCGCACTTAATGATGCTGTGAAAATTTTCTCAGACGGAAATAACAGTCTTGACCCTGAGAACGTGAAGTTCGGTGCATCATTACTTACGGACTACTTTAAGTTCCCTAATCCTGATACAACTCAGAAATCCAAAGAAAAAGTTATTGCCAATTCAAGCAACTTTGCTCTTAACAGCCAGGCAGCACTTGAATTTTACCGCAAAGACCCTACTGTAAAGACTTATTATCGCAGATTGTACCACGTAGGTTGGCCTGCGAGTATGCGTAAAGACATAAGCGGAGGCAAACTTCTCACAGGCGGTAATGACCAGAAAAATCCGTGCCACGTAGTGGAACTGATGTGTGCAATGGCAGCTTATGACTTCTTCACTCAGCAAGAGCTTGACGTAGAAGTAAATGCTGAAAATATGCCTTGCTACTATCGTACTGTGGAAGCCGATGATGCCGGCAAATTCTTCAAGTTCACAGCCGACAGTTTTACAAAAGAAAATGCACGTATATTCCAGCAGAAATTGGCACAAATGTTTTCGCTCGCAAACGTAGTTCTTGCCAGTGAATATGCGGCATACGGCAAGCCGTCAACAGCAAAAGAAAAATACGGTATTCAGGACTTTATCTCTCGCATCAGCGATGCCGGTGACAAAACTTACGACTCTCTTGATGCAAATGATATAATCAACATAGAGGATTACCTCAAGATGTTTGCATTCTACATTAATACAGAAAAGCAGCAAGTAGTGCGTGGTTGGCTTTATCAGATAAAAGATTCGGTTGACGGAGGTAAATTTATATTCAGAAATGATGCCTTCATTCAGACAGTGGCGGACTTCAAGCGAGTAGCAAAGAATCCGGGAACAATATTTGATGACAATGAGGCTGAGAAAAACTGGGCAAAAGGAGGTTTAATAAGTTCTCAGTACGATATTTTCATCAAAGGACTTCGTCAGGACACCCAAGTAAAACAAGAACAGAATACTTCTTCAATCAAGGAGCAGTTCCTTGCTTATCTATACAACGCTATCCGCTTAGCGCATCATTTTGAATCTTAATAAATTTAATCATTATGGCAGATAAACCCTTAGTAATTGATACGGCGGGAAAAGGTAAATTAATTTCCGACCTCAATTCATGGCACTATATAGACCAGCAGGAACGCTTTATCAGCAGCATAGAGACCAGTACTATTAATGAAGAAAGTGCTGATGTGGGAACTATCGTTTCCGGTATTCCTACCGTTTTTGCTCGTGTTAACTTATTTCGCTCTGCAATAGCCGCTTGCGCTAATCCGTCAAAGACTGCGGATACGGGAAACTTGCAGACTTACTATTCTCAACTCGCAAGCGAATGGAAAGGCTTGATTGCCGCCATCGCTTGTGACTATCCGAACTTTGGAGTACGCCGCATCAATATGCAGTATTCCGATGGGAAAGGACTCGGCGCTACATCTAATGTATATGAGCCGAAAGGAGCATTCGGCAATATGCTGATGGAAGGCAAAAACTTGTGGTGCAATCAGGAAAAAGGAGATACACTGTCAGGTGTTCCCTTCATTGATATCATTAAGTACGACGGTCAAGTCGTGGCAGGTACTTCGCCTTACTCAATGGTGTTTACCGGCATAAATTATAAAATATCAAGGGGCTTTGCGCAAGACAAGCCTTGGGTAAACCCGGATACAGGCAGATTCCAAGACCCGCTTGAAAGTCAAATCGGTGTTAATCATCTTCGTACCCTTTTCGCTTACGTTAACTATCTTCTCAAGAAGATTCCCGATGTAGAGAAATATTATAACGACTCGGAGATCAATAAGGGAAATAAAGTTATTGACTATGCGAGCCTGACTCAGTTTATCCATGACTGGCGTGAGCAAATGAAAGAATATGCAAAAGCACCTTCTCGCAGATACGAGATGGACGACCTTGCTATTCCTACCGTAAACATCTTTGACCTCAAAGATGCAAACAATGCTACTGTTCAGAACTTGCCTTATAGCATTTTCTTCAACTACCAAAACAAGTTATGGGGTGTCGACGGTAATATTTACGACAATAGCAAAGATAACGCTATAGCATTTGACCCTCAGGAACTTCTACTCCCTGAAGAAAGTGAAATAGCACGCATTATTTTGCCTCAAGATGCAGATGAAACCAAGATGCCGGTGCTTCTTCTTAAGGCAAGAATAGTGGGATCCGATGAGGCTGCTTTCTTTGCTCTTCCAATCAGCCCTAAAGGACTTGAAGTGTTCGGTAAAAACCTTGGAGCATTGGTAGGTGCCGCAGGTCAGGGCGTAGCAATCAGTTCTACTATCACTGCACAGTACGACCCGTCAGCTGTAGAGAAGCAACTTCGCGTGACACTTCGACTTGTAAACTCTGAAAACGGCAGTTATCAGAACTGCGAGCGCGCTTACACTATCAAGCAGACAAACAGAATTCTTAATAAAGATATTATCATTTGGCCTAACTTTGTATCTCGCCATTGGAAACGCTATTTCCTATATTCCGAGATGCCGCATAACACTCAAGACAGAAATTATCCTTATCGTGCTACTCCATTTGTGGCAGATGTGAATAATGAATTGAGAATTGTAAGCAATGAAGACGGTTCTCCATACTTGCTCGCAGAGGAAGGACAAGTCAATACGGATAATAAAAATGTTGAGGTTAAATTGCCTATTGTAGCGGATTCTCGAATTGCTGATAAAACGTACAAGTACGAGATTTACGAATGTAACTGTCCGTTTAAGGGCGTGGAACTTACTTCAACCTCAAAATTGTCAG
>JALEMF010000003.1 GCA_022768005.1 Bacteroidales bacterium
ATGTGGAGAGTATGTCTATCTCAGGGTGGCGCACTTCGTGCTTACCCTGAGTTACTTACGGCTGAAAGTCTCCGACTTTCTTTGATGGCGTAACCTCTTAAGTATAAGGACAGACCGCACGCTCTACGAGGTGCGAATGTGGAGAGTATGTCTATCTCAGGGTGGCGCACTTCGTGCTTATACTGTGTTACTTACAGCCGAGCCTCGTCGAGGCTCTTCCTTGGTGTTATCTTCGGTAGTAATCATCTCATTGTGGCGCACTACGTGCTTACACGGGGTTTCTGACTGCCGAGCCTCTCCGAGGCTCTAAGATGATGTAGTCTTTATCTGATTTCTTTTAAGAAATATCAATTTCTTCTACATTAATGAGAGAACTGTGCAGTAAGAGCCGTTTTGTGAAATATTTTTTGTAATAACTTGTTAAAAGTATTGACAAGGGCATCGGATTTTTGTAATTTTGCAACGAATTTGCCTAATTGTGCAAATACTTGAAGTTATGGGAAATAAAACGCATAAAGGTTTGGCTGTAATAAATGCTCGCATCACTGCTGTTGTGAGTGTTTCATTGGTGTTGCTGATACTCGGCATTGCCGCCTTTACTGCGATAATAACCTCCGAGATAACCAAAGATATTAAGGAAAATCTCGGTTTTGACGTATCACTTGTAGATGATGTTGCTCAAGAAGATGTGACGAGAGTACATAATCTACTTTTGCATAATCCTGCAGTGCGTGAGGCTGTAGTGGTAACACCTGATGAAGCAGCCAAAGAGTGGGAGGCTGATATGGGTGAAAATGTGATAGAACTCTGTGATGTCAATCCGTTCCCCACTGTGATTGAGGTGAAAGTTAAAGCCAAATATGCTGCATCGGATTCAATAGCAAAAGTTACGGACTATATCCGTAAAGACCGTGCGGTGAGCAATATAAGCCTTAATTCTGACTTGATAGATTCCATTACTGATAATACACAGACGCTTTACTTGATACTCAGTCTTATAGGTGTGGCGCTCTTGTTAATATCATTTGTGCTTATAAACAATACTGTCCATCTGACGGTGTATTCACGCAGGTTCTTAATTCATACGATGAAACTTGTGGGTGCTACTCACGGATTTATTCGTCGTCCGTTTATCATAGATAACGTAATAAACGGTGCGATTGCAGGTCTGCTCGCAGATATATTACTTCTGCTGTTCTTGCTTTACGGTCCTGAAATAAATGTGATATATGCGGCATTGAAAACGGAAATGACGGTAATCGTATTTTCAGCATTGATATTGACCGGAATTGTGATATGTGCCATAGCATCGCTGCTTGCGGCAAATAAGTATCTCGGTAAGGAATACGATGAAATGTTTGAATAAAAAATAATTATACATAATGCAGAATATAAAAATAAAGGAAGATTTGCAGTTGGAAAAACAACGTGTAGGTATCCCTCTTACAAAGACAAATTTACAAGAAGAGAAACAACGTGTAAGTTTCCCTCTCACAAAGACAAATTTTATCTTAATGGGTATAGCCGGAGCAATAATTGTGCTTGGCTTTTTACTGATGCTCGGCGGCAGTTCCACAGAGGAAGCGTTTAATCCGGATATCTATTCACCTCGCAGAATCGTAGTTGGTCCTACGATAGCATTTCTCGGTTTTATCTTTATGGGTTTCGGTATTATTTACCGCTCAAAGAAGGAGAGAGAAAACGACAAGTAATAAAAGTATTTACAACAGAATAAACAGATTATAATCAATGGATTGGTTACAAGCCCTTATCCTCGGCATTATCCAAGGTCTTGCCGAGTACCTTCCTATCAGCAGTAGCGGACACCTTGAAATATTCCGTCAGATATTGGGAATAGACCTTGGCGGAAAAGAGTCGCTTGCTTTTGACGTTACTCTTCATGTAGCAACAGTGCTTTCAACGATATTTATTTTGTGGAAAGAATTTTTACCACTTTGCACGAGTTTCTTTACATTTAAGCGAGATGAGAATTTTACATACGTTCTTAAAATCCTCGTGTCATGTATTCCTGTGGCAATAGTAGGCTTGGCATTTAAGCCTATTGTGGAACAGTTTTTTGAAGGAAATCTCGTGATAGTGGGTACATGTCTTATGGTGACGGCACTCTTGCTCGCATTTTCTTACTTTTTCAGAACATCACCTGTTGCCGCATTGAAAAAAGGCAATGAAGGACGAGATATTACGTGGGTCGATGCTATAATTATAGGTATCGCACAGGCAGTAGCGGTATTACCGGGCTTGAGTCGCTCCGGTACTACTATTGCTACCGGTATCATTATCGGTGACAAGCGTGAGAAGGTTGCTACGTTCTCATTCTTTATGGTAATAATTCCTATTCTCGGTGAGGCAGCCCTTCACGTTAAGGATATGCTTTTCCCTGATGCGGAACAACTTGCAGAGGCTGCGACACAGGCATCAGTAGGTGTTGTGCCATTGCTTATAGGCTTCCTTTCTGCATTCGTAGTGGGTTGTATTTCATGCCGCTGGATGATAAATCTTGTAAAGAAAGGTAAACTTATATGGTTTGCCTGGTACTGCGCAATAGTAGGCGTGATTTGCTTATTCGTCGGATAAAGAAAGAGTGTATGGATTTTATCACAGGCGAAATATTATACATTGACAAACCGCTGAAATGGACATCGTTTGACGTGGTTAAGCGTATTCGCGGTGTCCTTCTTCGTCGCCTTAAGAGGAAGAAATTCAAGGTTGGTCATGCCGGAACACTTGATCCTCTTGCTACCGGGGTGATGATAATTTGCACCGGTAAGGCTACTAAGCAGATAGAGTCATTACAAGCAGGAGTGAAAGAGTATGTTGCGGAAATCACGTTTGGCGCTACAACACCATCTTTTGACCTCGAGACGGAAATTGATGCCACTTATCCTATAAGTCATATAAGCCGTGAGTTGGTGGAAAATACATTGGCGCAGTTTACCGGAGAAATAAATCAAGTACCTCCGGCATTTTCCGCATGTAAGATTGACGGACACCGTGCGTATAAAATGGCAAGAAAAGGTGAAGACGTAAATCTTAAAGCCAAAAACCTTGTTATAGATGAGATAGAGTTGCTCAGTTACTCTCAGGAAAAAATTTCCGTCAGAATAGTGTGCAGCAAAGGAACGTATATCCGAGCGCTTGCCCGCGATATTGGCGAAGCTCTCGGCACCGGTGCACACCTTACGGCTCTGAGAAGAACGAGGGTGGGAAACGTTAAGATAGAGGATTGTATGAGTGTTGACGATGCTACAAAGATGCTTGAAGAAGTGGAGATCGTTATACCTCAGGAAGATTAAGAAAAGTATTAAATAATCATTATATAATGAAGTTATCGCAATTTAAATTTCGTCTGCCACAGGAACTTATCGCACAGTTTCCTTGTGAACATCGTGATGAATGCAGGCTAATGGTAGTGAACCGTAAGACCGGTGAAATAGAACATCGTATTTTTAAGGATATCCTTGAATATTTCAATGACGGAGATATGTTTATCTTTAATGACACCAAGGTTTTTCCGGCTCGTCTTTACGGAAATAAGGAAAAGACCGGTGCGCAGATTGAAGTTTTTCTCTTAAGAGAATTAAATGAAGAACATAAATTGTGGGACGTGCTTGTAGAACCGGCACGCAAAATCCGTATCGGAAATAAATTGTATTTCGGCGATGATGATTCCATGGTGGCGGAAGTGATTGATAATACCACTTCTCGCGGTCGCACTCTCCGCTTCCTTTACGACGGTCCTCATGACGAGTTTAAGAAAAACTTGTATGCCCTCGGTATGACTCCGCTCCCTTCTTACATTGAACGTGAACCTGTGCCTGAAGATGCTGAAAACTATCAGACTATTTTCGCAGCCAAGGAAGGTGCTGTGGTAGCGCCATCTGCCGGACTCCACTTCAGCCGTGAACTTATGAAGCGCCTTGAAATCAAGGGAGTAAATCTTGAATTTATGACCGTTCACAGCGGACTCGGAAATTATCGTGAAATTGATGTTGAAGACCTTACCAAGCATCGTATGGATTCAGAGCAAGTGGAAATTAATGATGAGCTTGTAAGTCATGTAAATGCTACTAAAGATGCGGAACATAAGGTAGTGGCTATCGGTTCTTCAGTTCTTCGCGGTATGGCGAGTGCTGTGTCAATGGGTGGACACTTGAAGACCTATATAGGCTGGACAAACAAGTTTATTTTCCCTCCGTACGACTTCTCAGTAGCCGATGCGTTTGTGACTAATTTCCACATGCCGTACTCAACACTCTTGATGATGTCAACAGCATTCGGTGGATATGACTTGATAATGAAAGCATACGATGTTGCTGTCAAGGAAAATTATCGTTTCGGTGCTTACGGTGATGCGATGTTGATTATATAATTTATAGCGAAATGGTATTAAATGAGCGTGACAGCCGTAATGAAAGAGCCCTTGATGTGGCGCTTAAGATGATGACTGCTGCAAGAACTGCGCCTAAGGGACGCGGTCTTGATGCTGTTGAATCTGCAGTAGTGACAGGTGAGGATATTCTTCGTCTTTCCGCTGAAATGATGCGCCTGTACGAGCTTACCGGAAAGCCGGTGTATCAGCGCGATTCCGAGAATATAAAGAATGCACAGGCAGTACTGCTTGTAGGTACAAGACGTAACCCTATGGGGCTTAACTGTGCTAACTGCGGGTACGTCACTTGCGGAGAAAAGCCGGCGGAAGTGCCATGTGCTGTAAGTTCCGTTGATGTTGGTATAGCCCTTGGAAGTGCAGTGGCGTTGGCAGCGGATATGAGAGTGGATACGCGCATAATGTTTTCCGTAGGAATGGCGGCAAAGTCGCTTGAACTGCTCGGAAATGGAGTGGAGCAAGTGTATGGGGTGCCGGTTTCCATTTCAAGTAAAAATCCCTTTTTTGATAGGAAATAATAGATGTCATAGTACGAATATATCCATTAACTGCTCTTTTTACGATAGTTAGTGGATATATTTATACCTTGTTTGATTAATAAGTGTCAACTTTGCAAAATAGTTGGCAGATAGTATAAAATGAAGTTCTGCAAGAGAATATTTATATCGATAGTATTGTTTATGTCAGCCGTGAATAGCAGTTACGGCTTGGGCATAGACTTGGATACTATTGCATCTTGGGGAAAATTTCCAAAATTTTGCATTGACGTATATCGTTGGGGTGATAGAACTTTTAACGGCTATGATACGACCTACGTAGAGGGAACGGGGTATAAATTCAAGCTTATAGAGAAAAATGAGTCATGGATAGACTTTTACCATTTCCAGTTCGATGATGATAACACGATGAATATGGTTTCAGACCCGTCAACATCAATGGGACTTCACTTGTCTTACCTTGCATTGTCAGGCGGATACGATATAAACGTGTCAAAACTTTTCGGCGGTACCCCTCGAGCAAGAAAACGCTTTAATTTCGGTTTTACTTGCGCATTGTTAGCGGCAAACTTTTATTTCGTGAGCAATGACGTGGGTACTACGATACGGTGGTACGATAAAGAGAATAACAGGCTTTTCGGACCATACGATTTTTCAGGTATAAATTGCAGTTCCTGGGGAGTGGAAACATATTATTTCTTTAATCATAAAAAGTATTCGCAAGCGGCTGTATTTGCATTCAGTAAAATTCAAAAGCGTTCTTCCGGCTCCTTTTTTGCCGGAATATCCTATCGTCAAGATGATTATTGTTTTGATTTCAGCGGGGAGCCGGAATATATAAAAGACTTGTTGCCGACGTCCTGGACGGGGTATGACTATCAATACAGGCGTCTTAACAGAAATTATGCCTTAAAACTCGGCTACGGTCATAACTTTGTATTTCCTCATAACTGGGTGCTTGGGGTTATGGAGTCACCGGTGGTGGGTATTCGCAGAGGTTCTATCGGTGATGAAAAATTGTCTAAGACGGCATTGTCTTTTAATAACAGGATACAAGTGGGTGCCGCTTATAATAAAAAGCATTGGTTCGTAGGTCTTGACGGATATTGTGATATGGGACTTATCAAAGAGCGTGACCACTTATTTGTGAATATGATTCTGAGTTTTTCCGCTTCTGTGGGATTCAGATTTAATTTGTGGTGATTTGCAGGACAAGTAAGACGAGTATGATGATTATAAAATAGTTTTTTTATAATGCTATAGTCGGAAAATCGGTAAAATTGATATTTTTTGAAAAAAAAGATGGAAAAATTTTGGTAGTTCGGGAAAAAGCCGTACCTTTGCATCGCAATTGACACTCGGGCGTTTAGCTCAGCTGGTTCAGAGCATCTGCCTTACAAGCAGAGGGTCGGCGGTTCGAATCCGTCAACGCCCACAAGATGAACGAAAGTTTATCAAGTAGGTAGGTAAAAGCAA
The DNA here is from genome assembly GCA_022768005.1 of Bacteroidales bacterium. Taxonomy (GTDB): domain Bacteria; phylum Bacteroidota; class Bacteroidia; order Bacteroidales; family Muribaculaceae; genus CAJUPY01. The sequence continues at coordinate 6,382 of JALEMF010000003.1, forward strand.
ACTTTGTGTAAGCAACACAAAGTTTTTTTTATGCAATATCGGAAAAAATTATTACCTTTGTATGCAATAATTTAATAACCAATACAACAGTTATGTCTTTTATTGCAGATAGAGTAAAAATGGACGGTCTGACATTTGACGATGTCCTGTTAATTCCGGCTTATTCGGAAGTTTTACCTTCACAAGTTTCCCTCAAAACAAAGTTTTCCAAAAACATTACCCTTAACGTGCCTGTTGTCTCTGCGGCAATGGATACTGTTACCGAGCAAAATCTTGCAATCGCCATTGCGAGAGAAGGTGGTATCGGCGTAATCCACAAGAATATGTCTATTCAGGAGCAAGCACGCCAGGTGCATGCTGTGAAACGTGCTGAGAACGGTATGATTTATGACCCCGTCACTATCAAGCTTGGCTCAAAAGTGGGCGATGCTCTGAAGATGATGGAAGAGTACCATATCGGCGGTATTCCTGTGGTTGATGAAAATTGTCACCTTGCGGGAATTGTCACTAATCGTGATTTAAGATTTGAAAAAGACCTCACAAAGCCTGTTGATGAAGTCATGACGAAGGATAATCTTATCACGACCAATCAGTCAACGAACCTTGAAGAGGCTGCACAAATTCTTCAGCAATATAAAATCGAGAAACTTCCTGTCGTGGATAGTGAAGGTAAACTCGTAGGACTTGTTACCTATAAAGATATTACAAAGGCTAAGGATAAGCCAAATGCCTGTAAGGATAGCCTTGGCAGACTTAGAGTTGCTGCAGGAGTCGGCGTTACGGCAGATAGTATGCAGCGCGTAGATGCTCTTGTAGAGTCAGGTGTAGATGCGATTGTGATTGATACGGCTCACGGACATTCAAAAGGCGTGGTGTCTGTGTTGCGTGCTGTTAAAGAGAAATATCCTCAGATTGATGTAGTCGTAGGAAATATCGCTACCGGTGAGGCTGCTAAATTCCTTGTGGAAAACGGAGCAGACGGTGTAAAAGTGGGTATCGGTCCGGGTTCTATTTGCACCACGCGAATTATAGCCGGAGTGGGAGTGCCACAGTTATCAGCCGTATATGACGTGGCAAAAGCACTTGAAGGCACAGATGTTCCCCTTATTGCAGATGGGGGTATTCGTTATTCCGGTGATATAGTAAAAGCACTTGCCGCCGGTGCATATTCAGTGATGCTTGGCGGAATGCTTGCAGGTGTTGAGGAGTCTCCCAGTGATACTATTATTTTTAACGGACGAAAATATAAAGCCTATCGTGGCATGGGTTCGCTTGAGGCAATGGAAAAAGGTTCTAAAGACCGTTATTTCCAGGCAGGTGAAACAGATAGTAAAAAACTTGTGCCGGAAGGTATTGCAGCAAGAGTTCCGTATAAAGGTTCATTGTACGAAGTGGTGTATCAGATGCTTGGCGGACTCAGAGCCGGTATGGGCTATTGTGGGGCAAAGGATATTATGGCACTTCATACAGCGCAGTTTACTCGCATCACTAATGCCGGAGTTGCGGAAAGTCACCCGCACGATGTGGCTATAACGGCAGAAGCGCCAAATTACAGTGCTTCAAACAGGTAGGCAAGTTTTAATTCATAATATATGGCTGATTCTATTCTCAAGAGTCAGCCTTTTTTATGGGTCAGACATTCTTTGGGTCAGTAGAAATTTAATTCTTTGTGAAAGGCACGGCTCTTTCAAAAAGTATTGAATAAAAAAACTACTTCATTTCTGAAGTAGTTTTGTAGCGGGATCGAGAATTGAACTCGAGACCTCCGGGTTATGAATCCGACGCTCTAACCAACTGAGCTATCCCGCCATAACCGATTATGACTTTTATTGCGGTTTTGCGACTGCAAAGGTAATAAAACTTTTTTGTTTGTCAAAATTTTTATTGAAATATTTTTTTGCACTTCGTTATTGAATCTTCGTCGAAATCCATTTGCAAAGATAATATCGATATTGAGCAACAATCAAGTACATCAATCTTATTTAATCTTAAATTATGGCGGATTGTGTGTGAATTTTTTTCACAAAACGCCCGAAATATTCACGCTGAAAGCGTCTCGATATGGAAATTTCTCGCAGCCGATGTAGAGTGTATCGAAAGCGTCGGTGCCGTCGGTGCTATGTTAGCACTCCTCTTGAAGTGTTTCGTAAAAGAACCATTAAAGTTCGCAAAAGAATTCGTAAAAGCATTATTTATCTCTTAAAGTGTTAAAAATAACCATCTTTCTGAATTTTTTTGCTTTAGAATGGTTTACAAACAAAATTAAATTAGTAATTTTGTAAACCAAATATAACATTAACTAATTATCAGACGCATGAACTCATTATTTTCAACCCGACTAAAACAGGCTCGCATAATGCAAGGATTATCTATGGATTCTCTTTGCGAAAAAGCAAATA
>JALEMF010000007.1 GCA_022768005.1 Bacteroidales bacterium
TAAAAAAAAAATTGTATCTTTGCGCTTTATTAGAATTGACTTGTAATTAATGAATAAAGCAACTTATAGTTACGACTTGCTATTTGAAACGAGTTGGGAAGTATGCAATAAAGTAGGCGGCATATACACAGTCCTCTCTACAAAAGCAAGAACGCTACAGAAACAAAACAAAGATAAAACCATTTTTATAGGCCCTGACGTATGGTCCGAGGATAATCGGTCACCTTACTTCACTGAATCTAAAACAGTTTTATCAGATTGGAAAAAAAAATTGTCACTTCCGGAAGGCGTTTCAGTAAAAGTCGGCAGATGGAATATTCCGGGAAAACCTATTGTAATTTTAGTAAAATTTGATGCTCTTTATAAGGTAAAAGATGAATTGTACGGACAAATGTGGAATAACTTCCGTGTAGATTCTCTTCACGCTTACGGAGACTACGATGAAGCATGCGCTTTTTCACATGCCGCAGCACTTGTCATTGAAAGCATCTGTAAATACAAAGGCTTGGATAAGCAATATATCGCCCATTTTGATGAATGGACAACAGGTATGGGGTTGCTGTATGTGAAATTACATTTACCTAAGGTAGCAACCGTATTCACCACTCATGCCACAAGTATCGGCAGAAGTATCTGCGGTAACGGCAAGCCACTGTATGACTACCTTAACGGATACAATGGTGACCAGATGGCGAGCGAACTTAATATGCAGTCAAAGCACTCTCTTGAAAAGGCTGCAGCAATTAATGCCGATTGCTTCACGACAGTCAGTGATATCACCGCTATTGAGTGCAAACAGCTGCTTGAAAGAACACCTGACGTGGTAACGCCAAACGGATTTGAGGACGATTTCGTACCAAAAGCGACTAAATTCAATAAAGCAAGAATAGCGGCAAGACGTTGTCTGCTCGAAAGAGCATCTGCCCTGACCGGAAAACAATACGATGACGACACTTTCGTGTTGACAACTTCAGGAAGATGCGAATTTAGAAATAAAGGTATTGACTTATTTCTTGATAGCATAAAACTATTACAGGAAAGGAATGACCTTAACAAAAAAGTAGTAGCCTTCGTAATGGTTCCGGGTTGGGTTAAAGGTCCGAGAGTAGATGTGGTAAACGCATTGCAAGAGAATACAAACAGCGCAGTCAACGACCCTATCATCACGCACGAATTAAATAATTATTACGAAGACCCTATAGTTAATGCAATTCATCGATTAGGTTTCAGCAACGGTAAAGATAGAAGCATTGATGTAATTTACGTACCTTGCTACCTTGACGGAAATGACGGAGTGTTTGATATGACGTACTATGACCTGCTTATCGGTATGGACTCAACCGTATTTCCCTCTTACTACGAACCTTGGGGATATACACCGCTTGAAAGCATAGCATTCGGCGTACCTACAGTCACTACCTCCCTCTCCGGTTTCGGACAGTGGATATTGCATCAGGACATAAATTCGTTTGAAAAGTCCGGAGTATCTGTCATAAACAGAACCGATTCAAACTATTGGGAAGTGGTAAACAAAATTGCCAATACGCTTATCAGCATTATGTATGACTCCGAAATTCTAAGAAAGCAGTATGCTGATGCTGCACGCAAAACAGCTTCAACAGCATCTTGGAGCAACTTCATTAAATACTACGATGAAGCATATAGCCTTGCATTGAAATCCGCAAGCAAACGTAAATAACAGAAAATGAATTATAATATTTAACTAATATAATCCAATAAAAAAGTTATGAAACTTCCAGTAAGTAACTCAAACGCCCCAACTTGGCGCGACATTACTGTAAAAGCAGAACTGCCTTCACGCTTAAAACCGCTTGAAGAACTTGCAAAAAACCTTTGGTGGGTTTGGAACAGCGAAGGGAAATCCCTTTTCCGCGAACTTAACCCTGATTTGTGGCGTGCCACAGGTGAAAACCCTGTAATGGTACTCCAACAACTTTCCTCTGAAAGACTCAACGAAATCCAAGGTGATGAAGAACTTATGGATAGAATTAACCGAGTTTACGCATCATTCAAAGAATATATGAGCAAGCCAATGCGCAAAGATGTTCCATCTGTAGCATATTTCTCTATGGAATACGGTCTTTGCAACGCATTGAAGATATATTCAGGCGGTCTCGGTGTACTTGCAGGTGACTATATCAAAGAAGCATCAGACAGCTGCATTGATATGACTGCAGTAGGTTTCCTCTATCGTCACGGATACTTCACACAGACACTATCTGTCGATGGTCAACAAATCGCTAACTACGAACCACAAAACTTCAACCAGCTCCCGATAGAACAAGTTCTTGACAAGAACGGTCGTCCTATGATTCTTGAAGTACCATACCCGGGACGTACTATCTACTCTCACATTTGGAGAGTAAATGTAGGTCGTATGAAATTGTATCTTATGGATACGGACTTCGACATGAACAGCGAATTCGACCGCGTTATTACTCACCAGCTTTACGGTGGTGACTGGGAAAACCGTATCAAGCAAGAGTATCTCCTCGGTATTGGCGGTGTGCTTATGCTCAAGAAATTAGGCATCAAAGCACAATTATATCACTGCAACGAAGGTCACGCAGCACTTCTAAACTTACAACGCCTTGTTGACTACATTCAGGAAGATGGTCTTGACTTCAACGTAGCACTTGAACTTGTCCGCTCTACAGGTCTTTACACAGTTCACACTCCGGTTCCTGCAGGTCACGACTACTTCGACGAAGGTTTGTTCGGCAAATATATGGGAGAATTCCCTGCAAAACTCGGTATCAGTTGGAATGACCTTATGAATATGGGTCGTGAAAATCCGAATACTAACGAACGATTCTCTATGAGTGTATTTGCACTCAACACATGCCAGGAAGCAAACGGCGTAAGTTGGCTTCACGGTGAAGTATCAAAGAAAATGTTTGCCGGAATCTGGAAAGGTTACAACTGGCAAGAATCACACGTAGGCTACGTAACAAACGGTGTACACATGCCTACATGGGCAGCATCTGAATGGAAAGAATTCTATTCAAAAGTAATGGGTGACAAACTGTTTGCAGACCAAAGCAACGCAGAAATCTGGCAGGCAATCAAGAACGTACCTGATGAAGAAATCTGGAATATGCGTATGCAACTTAAGGAAAAATTCATCAAGTTCGTAAAACGTGACTTCACAGCAAAATGGCTTGCAAACCAAGGTGACCCGTCTGCAGTAATGGAAGTAGTAAAACGCATTAATCCTAAAGCATTGATTATTGGTTTTGCTCGTCGTTTCGCTACATACAAACGCGCACACCTATTGTTCACAGACCTTGACCGCCTTTCTAAAATCGTAAACAACGAAAAATTCCCTGTACAATTCATCTTCTCAGGTAAGGCACACCCGGCAGACGGTGCAGGTCAAGGACTTATCAAGAGAATTGTGGAAATATCAAGAATGCCTCAATTCCTTGGTAAAATCATCTTCCTTGAAGACTACAATATGATCGTAGCAAAACGTCTTGTAAGCGGTGTTGATATTTGGCTTAACACACCTACACGTCCTCTTGAAGCATCAGGTACATCCGGTGAAAAAGCAGAAATGAATGGTGTACTTAACTTCTCAGTTCTTGACGGCTGGTGGTACGAAGGTTACCGATTCAACGAAAATGCCGGTTGGGCATTGACTGACAAGCGTACATTCTCACCTGAGCAACAAGTACTTCAAGATAAGCTCGACGCTGCAACAATCTATTCAATGCTCGAAAATGAAATCATTCCGAAGTACTTCGCTCAAAACTCTAAGGGATATTCACCTGAATGGATTGAATGTATCAAGGGTTCTATCGCAGACATCGCTCCTCACTTCACTATGAAGAGAATGATTGACGATTACATTGACCGCTTCTACAACAAGGAAGGCGTACGCTCTAAACATCTTAAAGCAAATAATTTCGAAGTTGCCAAGAAAATCGTTGCATGGAAAGAAAGAATTGCATCACTCTGGAACGGCATAAAGGTATTTGACGTAATCACTACCGATAAGACAAATACTACTACAGGTGATAAATTCACTACAAAAGTTATCGTTGACACAAACGGTATCGGCAAAGACCTTCACGTAGAACTCGTCGTTTACAAGACTGAAGACGGCGTAGAAAAACTTTGGAGAACAGAACAATTCGAAGTCGTTAAGGAAGAAGGTAACGTAATCACTTACGAACTCAATGACTCCGTAATTGATGCGGGTGTATTCCGTTTCGGTTACCGTATCTATCCTACGATGAAGGAACTTCCTCACCGTATGGACTTTGCATACTGCAAATGGGTGTAATCTCTGACAGAATAAGCAATACTATAACATAAAGACGGGCTGCGCTGTAATACATACTTACAGCGCAGTTTTTTTATATTGAAAACTATTAGTTATCTTTGTAGTAGAAATACAATACAGACGCAGATGAGTACTTTTAATCAAATGCAGCAAATAAAACGACAGTTTTTTGCTCTCAGAAACGGAATAATCGCCGACACTATAAGAAAAGCCGGAGGTGACTACAAAATTATATTCGGGCTTAATATACCTCAATTAAGAGACATAGCGCAGAGTATTGGTAAAAACAAAGAACTGTCGCTTATGCTTTTTGACAATGACACTACGCGTGAAAGTCTGCTTCTTGCCCCAATGATTTATCCGGTAGACGACTTAACGCTTCAAGACGCAATCGCAATGGTATGCAAGACAAAGACTTACGAGACAGCCGATACTCTAAGCCACTCTCTTCTACGCCACTTCAATAATGCTAAAGAGCTGTGCAGCGAACTTATACACAGCGATAATATAATGGCAAAATACACCGGCTTGCGACTATTCCTAAACTTGCAATTACCTTTAACTGACGAAGTCGTAAGTATCTGCAAAAGCGAGATAGAAAACGAGTCATCACTAAAATATATATCAAGACAAGTTCTCGACTCCAAAATATAACTCATCACCACAGAAAAAAACATACGATACGAACGGCAATAGAGTATAACTTATTATAAAAAATTGAAATTTTGAAAAAATATTGGTATTTTTGCAACCGATTTGTAATGCAAAGTGCGAATATGACCAAACACAACAAAATAAATAAGACGAAGGCTGAAAAACTTCTTGATTTGACGCTTAAATTTCTATTTAAAGACTTATTCAAGAAAAAGTCCGCTCCACAGATTTTCGTCTTAATAGTGGATACACTGTTTTGTGCTATCAGTTACCTACTGGTTTTAACTTTTAAAGCCCATGCAGAAATTTCTTCCGACCTATTTATAGACCGGACTCCTGTCAAAATCTTAATAGTAACTCTCATTTATTTCGTAATAAATATTCTTGTCAAGAACTACAAGTACACAATCAGGCTACCGATAATTGAGGATATGTACAAGACATTGGAACTCGTAGTATTCTCATCTGTAATCCTGGTTATAATTGCATATATAATAAGACTTACCACAGACGTTTACGGCTTCAGCATCTGGGACATATTCGTTTCCGGAGGAATGGCGTTTACGATGATGATGTGTGTAAGACTTATCACAAAGCACCTCTATTCAATCCACGTAGATCGTGTAGAAAATACACTGCCGGTAATTCTGATGGGAAACGACATGAGTACTATTTCTCTTGCACTTACTCTGAAAAATGAACAACCCAGAAAATACAACCCTGTAGCTATCATCACTACTGACTCGCATACCAAGAAGCCTGCTACTATCAATGGATTAAAAGTAATTCCTTATAATTCTGACAACATCGGCAAGATATTCAAAGAATACGAGTGTAACAGTCTGCTTATTCCTGACAATATGTTGGAGTCAGTAAGGAAAAAAATTGCCGACACTTTCCTCAAGCACAACATAAAACTATACTTGCTGAATCACGTCACTGACTATATGAACAATACTGAAGGGTCTTCAGTGTCGCACGTAGAACATATCAATATCGAGGACTTATTGGGAAGAAATCCTATTTACATAGATAAGACTAATCTCACAGAATATTTTTCCGACAAAGTAGTTCTTATAACCGGAGCAGCAGGCTCTATCGGTAGCGAAATTACTCGCCAAGTAATAGCACTCGGAGCCAAGAAGGCAGTCCTTGTAGATCAGGCAGAGACACCAATGCATTCGCTTATGTTGGAACTATGCAAAAAATACCCGAGTGCGAATTTTGAACTCTTAATATCAGATATAACAAATACTGCACGAATGGAGCAGATATTTGAAAAATACAGTCCCGATGTAGTACTTCACGCTGCCGCTTACAAACACGTACCTATGATGGAATATAATCCTATTGAAGCGATTAGGAATAATGTGATGGGTACTAAAATTATAGCAGACATAGCAATTAAACATAATGTTAAAAAATTCGTAATGATTTCAACGGACAAGGCTGTTAACCCCACAAATATAATGGGCGCAACAAAGCGTGCTGCTGAAATATATGTGCAATCATTGTTTTACAATCAAGATAATGACTGCCCTACCCAATTTATAACCACTCGATTCGGTAATGTGTTAGGTTCAAACGGCTCTGTAATTCCACTATTCACAAAGCAAATTGAAAATGGAGGTCCGATTACCATCACACATAAGGATATTATGAGGTACTTTATGACTATCGATGAGGCATGCACCCTCGTCCTTGAAGCATCTTATATTGGTCATGGCGGCGAAATTTTCATCTTTGATATGGGTACTCCTATGAAGATTTACGACCTTGCCACTAAAATGATTATCCTCGCAGGACTTCGCCCCGGGAAAGACATTAAAATTATTGAGACTGGACTCCGACCGGGCGAAAAACTATATGAGGAACTGCTTTACGATAAAGAAACAAGTATTCCTACTTCCAATAAGAAGATAATGAAATCAGCGATAAAGCCATACGATTACAAGACTGTAATGCAGGCTATTGACTCTCTGAACACTAACATTACAGCCGGAAATGAATCGCAATGCGTAATAAGCCTCAAAGCACTTATTCCGGAATACAAAAGTGAAAATTCCAAATGGGAAAAGTTTGATAATAACACATAACTAATACATCTACATTATGAAACGTAATATAAAACTCATCATCATCGTATTTCTAACAACTTGCAGTACTTTTGCTGCCAAAGCATACGACATAAAAGAAGCATTAGGCGGACTATTTCCCGGTAGTTCATCATCAAGTATTGAGAATGTTATCGGTTCAGTATTAGGAACTGATAAAGTGGAACTCAAAGATATGGTGGGTACATGGAATTACTCGGCACCTGCCGTTTCTTTCAAGTCACAGGACTTACTTAAAAAGGCCGGCGGTGCTGCTGCTGCAACTGCTATTGAAAACAAAATTGCTCCTATTTACAAAAAGGCAGGTATCACATCGCTTAAACTTACTATCGGCAATGATTCAACTTTCACTATGAACGTAAAGAAAGTCAACGCCAAAGGGACTATATCCAAGGGGACTGACGGAAACTATATTTTCCATTTCCAAGCACTTGGCAAGGTTAACACAGGAAGTATGACTGCATACATCTCAAAATCCGCAACCGGAGCGATGGACGTAACTTTTGACGCTACAAAACTTATCAAAATAATTGAAACCGTAGCAAAATACTCAAATAATGCTACCATAAAGACAGCATCAACGCTCTTGCAAAGTTATGATGGTGTTACTATAGGCTTTAAACTTAAAAAATGATACAATACAGACTTTCAATAAATGAGCAAAATGCTCTGCAAGCAGTAGAATCCGCAGTAAATCTCGGTGCTAAATGGCTGCAACTTGATATTGCCGATGATATTACAGAAAACACTATCAATGCTATCTCTGGTCTCTGCAAAGAAAAAGAGATAATAATGGTTGTAGAAAACAGCATTGACAGGCTCAAGCAATCCCATTGCCACGGAATACACATTCTTCCCGGCACAATACACCCGAAATTAATCCGCGACGAACTCGGTGCCGAGCCTATTGTAGGTGTTACAGTAAAGACTCCGCAAGAAGTTATCGTTCTCCGCCGTGCTGATGTTGACTATGTGCAAATTGAGTCTGAGCAAGATAACATAGAATACTACCGAGACTTTGCAAAAACGGTACATGAAGCGAATGTAGACATACGCCTTGTAGCCAAAATTGAAGAACTGAATAATGAACTAATTGACCAAATTCTTGACTCAGGAATAGACGGCTTAGTATATACAATAAAATAATATGAATAAATTTATCGGAATCATTCCTGCAAGATACGCATCAAGCCGTTTTCCCGGCAAACCGCTCGCAGACATTGGCGGCATCACTATGATAGAACGAGTTTACAGGCAAGTTAAGAAAGAACTTGACCAAGTATTCGTGGCTACTGATGATGACAGGATTTTTGACACAGTACAATCATTCGGCGGCAAAGCCATAATGACTTCTACCGAACACCGCAGCGGTACTGACAGAGTAAATGAAGCATACCACGAAATAGATACTGATGCAAACATTATCATCAACATTCAAGGCGATGAACCATTTGTTGCACCGGAACAAATTGCTACTATTAAAAAGTGCTTTGACGACCCGGACACTCAAATTGCAACACTTGCCCGCAAATACGATGCAGCAAACGGATTTGAAGGACTTTTTGACCCTAACAAGGTAAAAGTAATTTTTGACAACAACGACTTCGCTATTTACTTCAGCCGTGCAATACTCCCGTACGTAAGAAACTATAAGTGGAACGAATGGTTGCAGCACCGCGATTTCTACATACACGTAGGAATGTACGCATACAGAAGTGACGTGCTTGACAATGTAACAAAGTTACCGCAATCATCACTTGAATTAGCAGAGTCACTCGAGCAACTCCGCTGGCTTCAAAACGGATATAAAATAAAAGTTGCTCTTACCGATGCTCCTACATTCGGAATAGATACACCGGAAGACCTTGAACAAGCAAAAAAACTTTTCAATATTCAATAACTTGACAAAATGATAGATAGAACCATATTACCACCAGTAAGTGAAATATCAAATCTTAAACTTCAACCGATACAGCAATTCACATTATGCAATGGTATCACAATGAATATCGTAAATCGTTGTGATGCAGATGTGTGTAAAATTGTCTTATTATGGAATGGAGGCAAATACGATGTGAATAGTAAATATGGTCTGTCTTTGATGACTTCGCTCCTTCTTAACGGCACTACGCAGCATACCTCGGACCAAATAACTGAATTATTTGACTTTTACGGCTCAAAGGTAAGTTGCACATGCGACAACCACTTCACAAAATTCTCGCTCAAGGCACTGAACAGAACATTGCCGGATCTGCTGCCCTTAGTGCTTGAAATTTTGCAACACGCCACATTCCCGGAGAATGAACTTTCAGCAAAAGCAAGAAAACTGTACGCAAGTGAGTCTATGCAACGAAAGACTGTTCAATTCCAATCCGCCAACCTATGCAAGACTCTATTTTTTCCTCCTCAACACCCGGCTATAACTGATGATAATATTGAGGATATTAAAAATATCACTCAAGATGACATTATAGCCATTTACAATGATGTGATAAAAGGAGTAAAACCGGAAATATACCTCGCCGGAAATATCACTCAGGAAGTACTGTCAATACTCAAGGCAACATTTGAAAATCTGCAAACGGGTAAAGCCGGACAGAAACAAAGAATAGTTCCTATACTCCAAGACGTTAAGACGCAGACAAAGAAACTGTTTATGCCGAATCAAGTGCAAAGTTCGCTTGATATCGCTATTCCGATAGGAAATTGCAGCGAAGCCGATTACTACAAACTCAGACCGACAACTGTGGCTCTGGGTGGATATTTCGGCAGCAGACTAAACAAAATAATTCGTGAAGAAAAAGGCTTGACATACGGTATCAGAGCTTCAATCGTCAATACACTTGAAGGTAAAGTGATATGCATAAACAGTCAGTGTGCCGGCAAAAATGCTAATGAAGTAATTGAGGAAATAATACGTCAAATCAATATTTTGAAAACGGAATCCATTTCCAACAAAGAACTCACTTCCGTACGCCGCTATTATCTATCCGCTCTATCAAACACTTCAGAAAGCATATTCTCAACACTTGATTATTACATTTCCTGCTACACTGTAGGCGTTCCCTTAAACTCCTTTGCTGAAAGAGAGAAAACTATACACAATCTCACAGCCGAAGACATCACTACTGCAGCAAAAACATACTTCAATACCAACAAAATGCTCGCCGCCATTGCCGGAGATATAAAGGAATAGAAATAGTAAGCATATATGACATTAGTTAAAAGTTACTAAACCATAAAATTTGGTAACTTTTATTATTTAATAATTTCCTGCCTTACTACTTGCAAAACCGTAGTAAGGCTCTCGTTTTTTCGGTCAAAAAAATTAAGGTTGGAGAACGTAAATTCACCAACCTTTTTCCGTATAGAAAACATTCAGATTTCAAAACAAGTGTGAGCGGTAAACGGGGCTCGAACCCGCGACCCTCAGCTTGGGAAGCTGATGCTCTACCAACTGAGCTACTACCGCATCGTGTGCCCGGAACAAGACTCGAACTTGCACGCCTTGCAGCACTCGCACCTGAAACGAGCGCGTCTACCATTCCGCCACCCGGGCTTTCGTTGTGCAAAGGTAATCATATTTCACCGATTATCAAAATTTTTGCACCTTGATTTTTTCTTATTGTAATTTTTCTTGTAAATAAAGATAATTTTCAGAAGATGGTCAGAGGAATAATGAAAAGTTTTTATTAATTTTGTAAATTATATCAATCTCAAACCAGTATAAGAATGTCAACAAATAAAACATATATAGACCCTTCAATTATTGATGACGATACAGAGGGGGGCTTTAATAGTACCGGAAGCAGCACAAGTACCGGATACCAAGCCGGGTTTAGCGGAATTTCAAATCAAAATCCTGCTACAAAAGTAACAACTTCATCGCCCGAGCAAGTGGAAGAAAAAGAAGATGAAGATGTGGAAACAATGGGATTTTGGACTTCAATTGTATCATTTTTCACCGATGCTCGATTCCACCGTGCGTTAGGAATTCTCCTGCTCATTATCACGTCATACTTCTTGCTTGCTTGCGTTAATTACTTCTCCGGTGATG
>JALEMF010000013.1 GCA_022768005.1 Bacteroidales bacterium
CACGAGAAGAACTGTTATCGCTCGGATAAGTATAGACAGGAGGAAGTCCGTCATTTGCGTACCCTACAGCAGCGCCACTCGGATCAATGTAAGAAACAAGAATCTGAGTACCCGTGCCGTCACAGTATTTACATTTACCGGACTGCAAGCAACTATTGCAAGGATAATAAATACCTGTGTAACCATTGTACGTACCTCCTGTACCGTGGCAAACGGAGCAAACGGCAGTGCCATGGCAGAAAAAGCATTGTTGCACGGTTCGTGACATAGTTCTGCCGTCAGCAAGTTTTGTAAACTCTACATAGCCGTTGCCACCCGGCAAATCCATTCTGCGAGGGTTGCCGTCCTGAACATTGTTTGAATTATTAGCGTAACCACTTGTATTTCCTGCAGAGTAAGAATTTTGCAAAGCAGTACCCGCACCGCCTACGAAACTTATATATTTATTATTATTCCACTGAGAATTTATCCATGCCTTGGCATCAGAAGTGTCAACGGAATAACTCTGAGCAGGACTTGTTTTTCCCGTAAATTTTGACGACACTAAAAAGAAACGGCTCTTATAGTCCGCACACGCAACGGTTGCCACATAGTTTTCGTCCCACTGTTTCTTTACTTCAGACGAAAAGGCATCGTATCCGTTGCAGAAATTGTAGGTCTGCGCACCGATTCCGGAATTGGCGGACATCACAACGAGCCATTTATCCTTATAAGCCGTACCGGCAGTAATTCTATAGCCCTTATCCCAATATTTCTTAATAAAAGCAGACGTCTCGGATTCCGTATCATACACCCACGTCTGATTAGTAATCCCTGTGCCTTGCGACATCACAATGAACCACTTGCAGCCATCACTTGAGATAACATTTATTGCATAGCCGTCATTACGTTTCTCATTAAGCCAGTCGGAAGGCCAATCAGAATCATAATGGTACGTCTGCATTCCTATGCCACTGCCCTTTGACATCACGATAAACCAACCCTTGGAAGTAAAACTACCGGAAGTAATACGATATCCGGCGTCCCACTTCTCTTTTATCTTATCAGCCTGTAGCGGATTATCTTTTCCGCTATAGAACCACGTTTGGTCAGTAAAACCGGTTTTCCCTTGAGACAAGAGTAAGCAATCATTTTCCGCACGCAAGCCTAAAGCAGCGAAAAACAAAGTTATAGAGAGAAAAAGTCTGTACATAGGTTAATAATATTTAGTTTCAGTTATCGTTATGCTTACACGGAGCCTGAGTGAGCCGTTCCCCGGCAGCGACATCATGTGTAATCCACAAGTTACCGCCAATCACAGCATTGTCCCCGATAGTTATTCGTCCTAAAATAGAAGTATTACTATAAATAATCACATTATTGCCGATAATCGGGTGTCTCGGAATACCCTTGATAGGATTATTATTTTCATCAAGGTCAAAACTCTTGGCACCAAGCGTAACACCTTGATAAATCTTCACATGATGACCGATAATTGACGTTGCGCCAACCACAACACCTGTTCCGTGGTCAATAGTGAAAGATTCACCGATAGTAGCCGCAGGGTGAATGTCAATACCCGTCTCACTATGTGCAAGTTCCGTAATCATACGCGGAATTACCGGCACACCGAGGCGATGAAGCAAATTGGCAATTCTATAAGCCGATGTGGCGCGTATTGACGGATAGCAATATATCACTTCCGATGTAGAAGTAGCGGCAGGGTCGGCAAGGTAAGTAGATTCTACATCGGTAGCCAAAATACTTTTCAATTCCGGCAATTTGGAAATAAAATTTGCAGCAATATCTTCGGACTTGTCAAGTCCGTTTTCATTTACAAGGCAAAGACCTGCGGCTATCTGCTCATTAAGTAAATCATAAAGTCTTTCCATATTAAGACCTATATGATACTCAAGATTCGAACTCGTGACATTACTGTTTCCGAAAAATCCCGGAAAAATCACAGCACGACATAAAGCCACAATCTCCGATACAGACTCTATTGACGGTAACGGCTCGCCATTATTACGTATATGACACATCTTATCGGATACTAAAGACATCACACCCACTGTATCCAAGATAATATTCTGATTTTTTGAATTTATATTCATATTTTTCTCCTTATCCGTACAAAGGTATAAAAAAAACGCATAACTTGATTGACTTTACGTCCATTTTTCAGTGCTGTTTTGCCATATCGTAATTTTTGAGTAATTTTGCGGTTATGAAATTCGAATTGCAAAAAACAGACCCAAACGGCAGCGCTCGCGCCGGAATTATCACAACTGACCACGGTCAAATAATGACCCCGATTTTTATGCCTGTAGGCACTGTAGGCTCGGTCAAAGGTGTGCATTTTCACGAATTACGTGACGATATTAAAGCACAAATAATCTTAGGTAACACTTATCACCTGTATCTCCGTCCGGGTACGGAAATCCTTTACAAAGCAGGCGGATTACATAAATTTAACGGTTGGGAAAAACCTATCCTGACAGATAGTGGCGGTTTCCAGGTTTTTTCATTATCAGATAACCGCAAACTCACAGACGAAGGTGTGTGGTTCAGAAGCCATATCGATGGGTCAAAACACTTGTTTACCCCTGAAAAAGTCGTTGATATAGAAAGAATTATCGGTGCAGACATTATGATGGCTCTTGATGAATGTACTCCCGGCACTGCAGACCGCAAGTATGCACGCAAGTCACTTGACCTCACTCTCCGCTGGCTGGATCGCGGCTGGAAAAGATACACCGAGACACAAGGACTTTACGGATATTCTCAAGCGTATTTCCCTATAGTTCAAGGCTGTACTTACGAAGATATGAGACGAGAATCCGCAGAACACGTGGCATCTCTCGGCGCTGACGGCAATGCTATTGGCGGACTTGCCGTAGGCGAACCTGCTGAAGTGATGTACGAGATGATTAACGTGGTTAACGACATTCTTCCTAAAGACAAACCGCGTTACCTCATGGGCGTAGGTACTCCTGCAAACATTCTTGAAGCTATTGACAGAGGAGTGGATATGATGGACTGCGTTATGCCTACGCGTAACGGCAGAAACGGTATGCTCTTCACTGCAAACGGCATCATGAATATGAAAAATAAAAAGTGGGCTGACGACTTCTCTCCTATCCAGGAAGACGGACCAAGCTACGTGGACAGAGTGTACACTAAAGCATATCTCCGCCACCTGTTTGTAAGTCAAGAACTGCTTGCTATGCAAATCGCTTCAATCCACAACCTTGCATTCTACTTGTGGCTCGTGGGCGAAGCTCGCAAACACATCTTGCAAGGCGACTTCAAGACATGGAAAGAAGAAATGCTCGTCCGTGTCACTACACGCCTGTAAAAAAGGGAATAGAACTTTTCAAAAAAATACTTTTAAGCATGAAAATGCGCAAACCGATAAAAACGATTGACTTATACATAATCCGTAAGTTTCTCGGAACTTACATCTTTGCCATTATCCTCATTTTGGCAATTACAATTATGTTTGACGTCAACGAAAAACTTGACTCTTTCCTCAAGGCACCGCTAAGTGCCACTATATTTGATTATTTTCTGAACTTTCTTCCTTACTTTGCCAATCAGTTCTCACCTCTGTTTACATTCATCGCCGTAATTTTCTTTACGAGCAAGATGGCAGACAACTCGGAAATAATCGCAATTCTATCTTCAGGAGTCAGTTACCGACGATTTATGAGACCTTATCTCATGTCCGCTTTCGTTATCGCTTTTTCTTCGTATGTTCTCAGCGCATACATCATTCCGCCCGCAAACGTAAAACGTATTGATTACACCAATACCTACGTTAAAAACAAGCGTGTGGACTACGGCTCTAACATCATGCTCCAAGTAGCACCCGGTGAAATCGCTTACATCAACAGATTCGATAACGCAACAAAGACAGGATATAAATTTTCACTCGAATCTTTCAAAGATAAAAAACTTATCTCAAGGCTTACCGCACAGTCGGTCAAATACGACACCCTGAATATGTGGCAAGTACGCGACTATATGATTAGAGACTTCAAAGGTAACAGAGAATTTATCTCAAACGGATACAAACTCGACACTATCATACCTATTGAGCCAAGTGACTTTCTTATCGCTAAAAACGATCACGAGAAGCTCACAACACCACAGCTGCAAGAGTATATCCGCAGGCAGAAAGAACGAGGTGTAGCAAACATTAAAACGTTTGAAATAGAAAACCACCGCAGATACGCTATGTGCGCAGCGGCATTTATCCTGACCGTTATCGGTATGTCGCTGTCTTCAAAAAAGGTCAAAGGAGGTATGGGACTTAACATCGGTATAGGACTCGTACTGAGTTTCAGTTATATCTTGTTTATGACCGTAACTTCCACCTTTGCCATTTCAGGACTTACATCACCTTTTATAGCAATGTGGATCCCGAATTTTATTTACCTTATCATTGCTATCATATTATATCGCAAAGCATCAGTAGGATAAAATGGATTTTATTAACCTCTTACTTATAAATCACAGCGCACTCCAAGCAATAATAGTGGTTGCACTTATATGTGCCTTAGGTTTGGCATTAGGCAAAATTAAAATTTGGGGAATATCCCTCGGAGTGACATTCGTATTCTTCGTAGGTATTATCGCCGGACACCTCGGATTTACTATCGAACATGAAACTATGAACTACATCGAGACAGCCGGACTCGTGCTTTTCGTTTACGCATTAGGGCTCCAGGTTGGACCGGGATTTTTCAGCGCATTCCGCAGCGGTGGCTTTACACTCAATATGCTCGGCATTCTGCTCGTACTCACCGGCACATTATTCGCCATAATCCTCGGCATCGTCTTTGACGTAAACATTCCGGACATTATGGGCGTCATGTGCGGCGCTACTACCAACACCCCTGCACTCGCAGCATTGCAGCAAACACTTATACAGTCCGGTGAACAAGCAAGTACACCCGCTTTAGGCTGCGCCGTAACATATCCCCTCGGTGTTGTAGGAGTCATTCTGGCTACTATCATTATGCGCAAACTCTTCGTCAAAAGCAGCGATATCCGTCAAAACTCTTCAAATACCAAAAACAAGACCTACATATCTGCTTTCAAAATCCAAAACCCGGCAATTTACAATAAAAACGTAAAAGAAGTGGCACAAATGAGCCACCTCCATTTCGTCATCTCAAGACTTTGGAGAGACGGAAAAGTTTCTATCCCGACAGGCGATACCAAACTTACTGAAGGAGATAAAATTCTCGTCGTTACTTCCGTTGACGAAGCTGACGCACTCACGCTTCTCTTCGGTGTGCAAGAACACGAAGACTGGAATGCTGCAGATATTGACTGGAATGCCATAGACAGCCAACTTATTTCACAAAGAATATTAGTGACCCGCCCGGAAATAAACGGGAAACGTCTCGGCTCACTAAAACTCAGAAACCACTACGGAATAAATATCAGCCGAGTTTACCGCGCAGGCGTATTACTGCTCGCAGACCCTGACTTGCGTCTCCAATTAGGTGACAGACTAACCGTGGTAGGCGAAAAAGCCGCCGTACACAATGTTGAAGCAGTACTCGGGAACGCCGTCAAATCACTCAAAGAACCTAACCTGATTTCTATCTTTATCGGCATTATCTTAGGACTCGTCATTGGTGCTATTCCTATACCAATCCCCGGTATGGCATCAGTAAAACTCGGATATGCCGGTGGACCGATAATTATGGGTATTATCGTAGGCACTTTCGGACCAAGACTTCACATGATTACTTACACCACACAAAGTGCAAACCTTATGCTCAGAAGTCTCGGATTATCACTTTATCTTGCGTGTCTCGGACTCGATTCAGGCGTGCACTTCTTTGAGACGGTATTCAGAGCTGAAGGCGCTATATGGATTGCCCTCGGGTTTGCTATCACAGTAATTCCCGTAATC
This sequence comes from Bacteroidales bacterium, assembly GCA_022768005.1. Taxonomy (GTDB): domain Bacteria; phylum Bacteroidota; class Bacteroidia; order Bacteroidales; family Muribaculaceae; genus CAJUPY01. The sequence continues at coordinate 5,912 of JALEMF010000013.1, forward strand.
TTAATAGGACTTATTTCACTTAAACAGTTCAAAATTGACTTCGGCACATCGGTAGGTATGCTTTGCGGAGCAATGGCGAACCCTATGGCACTGAACTATGCGAACGATACGCTCCCCGGAGATAACACCTCCGTTGCATACGCAACAGTATATCCGCTAAGTATGTTCGCCAGAGTGATTATAGTACAAATTGTAGTGCTTATGATGCTATAAACGGCTATTCTTCCACGTTTGTCATCTCAGCCTTACTCTTACTGATAGTGACAAGATAGACTCCCGTAAATATCATTATTATAGCAAGTAACTTAGTCACGCTGAAAGTATCCATATTCCATAGAATTGCCACAATACATGCCACTATAGGCTGCACATAGTTATACATACCGGCAACTGTAGGACGTAATCTCTTCTGACCTACTACTATCAACATGTAGCTGATAAAAGTAGCGAAAACAACAATAAATCCAAGCCCCGTAAATTCCAACATCGAAAAATCACACCATTGAGTATTAAGCAAATCATGAGCAGTAAAAGGTAGTGTACATATAAATGAATATGTAAACATCCATTTCATAATAGTAACAAGTGAATACTTACTTACAAAGTCTTTAAAAAGAACTATATACAAAGCATAGCAAAATTGAGCAAAAAGCACTAATAAATCGCCATATATAGCCGTATCGGACTTAGCTGACTGAGATATATAATTACTGCTGAAAATCAGAACAAGAGCACCTGCTGCGCCAAAAGCTATACCTAATATCTTCTTATTTGTAATCGGCTCTTTCAAAATAAAAGCCGCAAGTATCATCGCCCATAGTGGCATACTCGTAGTAATAATAGAAGCATCTGCAGGAGAAGTAAGGCTAACACCTATAATAAAACTTCCCTGATTCAATACAATAGCTAAAAGAGAAGCAAAAAAAAGCGTCATCAAATCCTTTGAAGAAACGTGTTCAGACTTTATAAAAAAAGAAAGCAACCAAAATAGAATCATAGCACCACCTATACGCAAATCAGTTACTGCAAGCGGCGATATCAACCCGCCAACCATTAAAAACTTTGAAATAGGAGACATCAAACCCCACATTACATTTGCTCCCAACATTGAAGCATGACCAATAAAATCAAATTTCATATAATCTACTCAACAATTGATTAAAAAAATTAAAGAAGTCAATTTGCCATTTTAGCCATTTCTCCATAAGTGGTTAAAAAAGAAAAGCCCCTGAAAACATTTGTTTCAGAGGCTTTATAAAAGTGGCGGTGACCTACTCTCCCGCTTTCGCAGTACCATCGGCGCGGTGAGGTTTAACTTCTCTGTTCGGAATGGGAAGAGGTGGAGCCCTCACGC
>JALEMF010000034.1 GCA_022768005.1 Bacteroidales bacterium
TGTAAGAAAGTTTGATATGTTATGCCGATTAAGGCGGTGTTTATGTATTAAATACAAAGTTACGAAAATATCTTTTACGCTGTACGGCTGTTTAATATGCTCTAAAACATAAATTCGTAATATATGTAGAGAAATTTTACAAAGATACGAATTGTCGTGTGCAAAATATGGGTGCTGATGTTTTAATGACAGTTATTCATTTTGAGAAATAATTTACTACAATAAAGGCTGCAACTCTCTGTGCAGCCTTTACTTTAAATTTTATCCAATCCTTTGGTGAATTTAAGCCAGTAGTATTTTATCGGATTGGTGTATTTTAATTGTTTCCAGGGACGACTGCTGTGTGGTCGATGCCACACGGGAAGGTTCGCGAAAAGATAATTTTTAAATCCGTGATTCAATGCTTCATGGGAGATTGTGACGTCAAACCAATTTTTGCTTTCGTCAAGCAAGTCAAAGTCAAATGCTTTAAGAAATGCCGGTGTCAAAAGTGAACAGCAAAAACTGCAATGTTTCTTTTCCGGATATATTTCTCCTTCATGTCCTTTGACGTGAAGATACGGATAGTTAATTATGCCGTTTTCATCTACAGTGACCGCTGCGGCTATTCCACAATCCTTACGCTGCTCTGCTCCGTCAAACAGGTCTTGAAGCGTGTTTTTCTTTACCACTACATCGGATTCCACGATTAGCAGTCCGGCATCATCTTCAATAGCTTCTTTTCTTGTCTTTTTCAACACTAATAGATAGTTAGGCGACAGATGCAATGTGATATCCTTGAGATTCACGAGGTTAAATCCCATGACTTTAGCTTGCTGCTCCAAGCGAAGAGTGTTCTCTTCTGTGCTGAAATCGTTGTAAATAGTGTACGTAAATGGTACTGTTATATGCGATTCAAGCACAGCTTTGGCAGTTTCCAGAGTTAAGTCAATGGAATCTTTTACAGGAGTGATTATATGGAGTGATTTCATTATTATTCTATTGTTAGTCTAACTTGAGAACGGCGAGGAAGGCTTTCTGCGGCACTTCTACAGAGCCTATCTGCTTCATGCGCTTTTTACCTTTCTTTTGTTTTTCTAGAAGTTTACGTTTACGTGAAATATCACCGCCGTAACACTTTGCGGTGACATCTTTGCGCACTGCCTTGATAGTTTCACGCGCTATAATCTTAGCTCCGATAGCCGCCTGTACTGCGATGTCAAATTGCTGACGAGGAATTAGTTCCTTAAGTTTTTCACACATTTTACGTCCGAATGTCACGGCGTTATCTACGTGTGTCAAGGTGGAAAGTGCATCTACGCTTTCGCCGTTAAGGAGGATATCAAGTTTGATGAGTTTTGATTCGCGGAAATCCTGGATATGATAGTCGAATGATGCATATCCTTTCGAGATGGATTTAAGTTTGTCATAGAAGTCGATAACTATCTCGCCGAGAGGCATATCGAATGTCAATTCAATACGGTTTCCGGAAATATATTCTTGCTTGAGAAGTTCACCTCGTTTACCCAGACACAACGTCATAATCGGACCGATATAGTCCGCAGCGGTGATAATTGAAGCTCTGATATACGGTTCTTCAATGTGGTCAATTAATGTCAAGTCCGGAAGTCCTGACGGGTTATGCACTTCAGTGACTTCACCTTTTTTGTCATACACTTTGTAAGACACGTTCGGCACTGTGGTGATAACTTCCATATCAAACTCACGGCTGAGACGTTCTTGGACGATTTCCATGTGCAGCAATCCGAGGAATCCGCAACGGAAGCCGAAACCGAGTGCTGCTGAAGACTCCGGAGTAAATGTCAGCGAGGCATCGTTGAGTTGAAGTTTTTCAAGTGAAGACCTCAAGTTTTCAAAATCCTCTGTTTCAATAGGATAAACGCCGGCAAAGACCATCGGCTTAACCTCTTCGAAGCCGTCAATGGCGGCATCGCAAGGTCTTTCCACATGTGTGATGGTATCGCCCACTTTTACTTCTTTTGACGTCTTAATACCGGAAATGATGTATCCCACGTTACCAGCAGAAAGCATTTTACGCGGAGACATATCAAGTTTCAGTACACCTATTTCGTCGGCATTGTATTGCTTGCCTGTTGCTACGAATTTTACGAAATCATCAGTGTGGATAGTACCGTTTTCAATCTTGAAATACGCAATAATACCTCTGAACGGATTGAATACGGAGTCAAAAATCAAGGCTTGCAATGGTGCATCGGGGTCGCCTTCCGGTGCAGGCACTCTATTGATTATAGCCTCAAGAATTTCCGGGATACCGATACCCGTCTTACCGCTCGCACGGATAATTTCTTCACGCTTGCAGCCGAGAAGTTCTATTATCTGGTCCTCTACTTCATCAGGCTTTGCACTGTCAAGGTCAACCTTATTGACTACGGGGATAATCTCCAAGTCATTTTCAATAGCCATATAAAGATTAGAAATAGTCTGTGCCTGAATACCTTGAGAAGCATCAACGATGAGCAATGCGCCCTCACATGCAGCAATAGAACGTGAAACTTCATAACTGAAATCCACGTGTCCCGGAGTATCTATCAAGTTAAGAATATAGTTGTTGCCATTAAGGGCGTACTCCATCTGTATGGCATGGCTCTTAATAGTAATACCTCTTTCTCTTTCAAGGTCCATATCGTCAAGGACCTGTGCTTGTAAATCTTTTTGCGCAATAGTGTGAGTATATTCCAGCAGACGGTCTGCAAGAGTTGACTTGCCATGGTCAATATGCGCGATAATGCAGAAATTTCGTATATTTTTCATCAAAAATTATTGTTGCAACTTTGTTTGTTGCAAAGTTACTATTTTTTTTGTAACCATACAATATCATAGAGTTTCACATTATAATAAAAACAGGCGCGTCAATTCAAAATATACGTTATTAACTATTAAATTTTACTAAATCGGTAAAAAGACAAATATAAATAATTAAATTTGCACTATCAAAAATTGACCAAATGAAAACTAACCTAAGTTCACAGATTAAGCTCGAACGTATTCCTCGTCGCTACTATGCGCCGGAAGGAGATATTGAAAGAGCATCTCTCACAAGAGAAGAGAAAATTTACACTCGCATTTTTGAAAATGCTACAGAAGGAAGTGATTATCTCGCAAAACATGTAGCAGACTTGATTAATCGTAACGTAAACGAAAAAGGTCACTGCGTACTTGCCCTCGGTGCAGGTCTTAGCACACACTCTGTTTACGCATCTTTAATTGAACTATTCCGTAAAGGCGAAGTATCATTCAAAAATGTAATAGTATTTAACCTTTGCGAGTTTTATCCTGAAGTAGCAGAAGGCCCAAGCACTTTCAAGAGACTAAAACAAGCATTCCTTGACCAGGTTGACCTTGAAGCAAAAAATATTCACACAATCGATACATCTGTAACAAAAGAAAAACTTTTTGATTACTGCCTTGACTATCAAGCAGAAATTGAAAAAGCAGGTGGTATTGATATCTCAATTCTTGAAATTGGTACTAACGGTACACTCGGATTCAACGAGCCCGGTACACTATCTACGAGTGCTTGCCGCCTCGTACTTCTCAGCAACGAGACTCAACGTCGCATCACTAAAGAATATAACGTAGATAATGCACCTTCCACAGCTATCACGCTCGGTATCAGTAACATATTAAGTTCATCACGCATTATGGCTATGGCTTGGGGCGAAAACTATTCAGCCACAATCCAACAAGCAATCGAAGGTGATGTCACAGATAATATTCCAGCCTCATTCCTCCAACTCCACAACCACACTCGCATAGCGCTTGACCTTCCTGCTGCAGAATCACTTACGCGTATTTCTCACCCTTGGAAAGTCACTTCATGCGAATGGACCGACAAACTTATCCGTCGCGCCATCGTATGGCTCTGCGAACAGACAGGCAAACCAATCCTCAAGCTCACTAACAAAGATTATACCGACTGGGGACTTGGAGAACTTGTAGCACTTTACGGCTCTGCATACAACGTTAATATCAAAGTATTCAACGAATTGCAGCACACTATCACAGGCTGGCCGGGCGGCAAACCTGATGCAGACGACACATACCGTCCGGAACGTGCCAATCCGTATCCGAAACGCGTTATCGTATTCAGCCCGCACCCTGATGATGACGTAATCTCAATGGGCGGAACATTACAACGCCTCGTTGACCAAAAACACGATGTACACGTTGCATACGAAACTTCAGGTAACATCGCGGTAGGTGATGAAGATATGATGCGTTACTTCCTTATGATGGACCGCATTGCGCCAATGTTCGGCTTCGAAACAGAATCTTACAAGAAACTTTCCGCCGACTTACACGAATTTGTAGCAAACAAGACACCGGGTGAAATCGATACTAAAGACATTCGCGAAATCAAGACAATGATTCGTCAAGCCGAAGCTACTATCGCTTGCACTTACATTGGCGTTAAACGCGATCATATACACTTCCTGCGTCTTCCATTCTATGAAACAGGTACAATTAAGAAAGGCGACCTCGGTGAAAGAGACGTAAACATCGTCAAGAACCTCATCGAATCAGTTAAACCTCATCAAATCTTCGTGGCAGGCGACCTTGCAGACCCACATGGGACACACAGAGTTTGTACAGACGCTGTTCTCGCTGCCATAGATGAATTGAAAGGCGAAGAATGGATGAAAGACTGCCGTATATGGATGTACCGCGGCGCTTGGGCTGAATGGGAAATCGACCATATCGAAATGGCAGTACCAATGTCACCTGAACAATTACGCTCTAAACGTAATTCTATCCTCAAACACCAGTCTCAGATGGAAAATGCGCCATTCCTCGGCGATGACGACCGTCTATTCTGGCAAAGAGCTGAAGAAAGAAACAGAGCAACAGCCGTACTCTATCAAAACCTCGGACTTGCATCTTACGAAGCAATGGAGGCATTCGTAGAGTATCACCCACTCTAAACGAACAACAAGCAAAAACAGAACATAAAAAAGTGAATCATAGGTAAAATGTATTAGGGACAGACTGCTCGCGAGAGTAGTCTGTTTTTTTATATTTGTTTAACACAGCCCTATTTTATCAATATATTATCTTTGCACCGACAACTCAACACTGCTAATTATGAAGAAGTATTTAACTATCTGTCTGCTATTTATCGCAATTATCGCCAACGCACAGTCCATAAAAATTGATGGAGAAACATACCACTGGGAATACACTCTCACAGGAGGATTAAATACTGACGGCTGGCAATGGGACACCGGCTTCACATACTTTCCTATTGAAACCATCGGACTTAAAGCAAGTATCGGCTTGGCAGGAGAAATAGGAGAATACCACGGAGGTGAATATTGGGACGATTATTACGATGATTACGACTCGTACTACGACAACTACGCTTGGCGATTTAAGTTCATACCCGCTATAGTACTGAGAACCCCTGCACTTTTCAGATGGAAAAACACGGAAACCACTTTTCACATCTTTGCAGAGCCCGGACTCATATTATCTCCCGGAGCATCAGGAAGTAAAGGCGCAAAAACGTGTCGCTACGACTTCCGCGGAGGCATAAATATACAATCAAGCAGACTTGTAATTTCCGTAGGCTACGAATTTTCAAACTTCAGCCTATACTCCGGACACCCGTACAGCGACCAACACGACTCAGACATAGATAATTACCGCACACACTCCGGATTTATAGGACTATCCTACAAATTTTAATAAAAAACACCTCATAAAAATCTGAAAAATAGGAGAAAACTTGTGTAAGTCAGGGAAAATTTTTACCTTTGCAGTCGGTTTCGTAATCTCTGGCGGGACGTGTGGAGCCCGTGAATATTGCGAGTAATGTTAACATTTTAAACTGCAAAGAAAAATGGATTTAATTAAAATCGCTGAAGAAGCATTTGCTACCGGCAAACAGCACCCTGATTTCAACCCGGGTGACACAATTACTGTTGCTTACCGTATTAAAGAAGGTAACAAGGAACGTATCCAGCAATACCGCGGTGTGGTTATCCGCATCTCAGGTGAAGGCAACAAAAAACGCTTCACTGTTCGCAAAATGAGCGACAATATCGGTGTTGAACGTATCTTCCCTATTGAATCACCGTTTATCGATTCAATCACTGTTAACAAGTACGGTAAAGTTCGTCGCGCAAAACTTTATTACCTCCGCAAACTTACAGGTAAGAAAGCACGTATTAAAGAACGCTTCGTAGTTAGCAAGTAAGAAGAATAATCTTTGCTAAATAAAATGGCTGCTTCATAGATGCAGCCATTTTTATTTTTATCATTCTTTCGGAAGGAAAAGTGAGGCTATGAGCCATGCGCCGGTCTTAACTTTCAAGTGCCAATAGTAAATTATTTTTATCAGCCACTCGGAAGTTCTTCTATCACTAATAGTTTTTGACAACAGCCTTTGTGCTTCTTCATCATCTTCTTCCATGGCATAAAATGCCGCAAGGACAGCCCTGCGGTAGTCTATCCAGGGTAGCATCTGAGGATAACGCTCCGCTAAAAGGTTTTCAATTTCATTAAGAGGGTCTTCCCACAGGCTGACGTTGCCTGAAAATGTATTTGCGGTAAGCGAAACAGTACTATAAAAAGATTTTACTTTCGGCTTGGATTTTCTTTTTACCATAACAGGCTTTGCGAGTAAAATTCTCACTCCGAGTTCATAATCGTCCCAAGCGCGCAACTTTTCATTCCAGCCGCCGACTTTACGGATAAGTTCCGTCTTAACTGCATATCTAAAAGTAGAGAGCGTACCGAATATCAAGTGATTACGCATAGGGTGAGTTACCGTAAAACGTGCAAGTTTGAATTTACCGTTGCTTTGTTCCTGCAATCCTTCCCAGCCTATAACATCAACATTCGGGTGTGAATTAATTTCATTAATCACTGATGATATGTGATTATAGTCCATAACATCATCGGAGTCAAAAAACATCACATAATCCGTGACTACATGCCTTAAGCCTGAATTTCGTGCGGCAGATGCGCCAGGTGTTTTTTCCGTACAAATCAAGCAGTTAATATCCTTATTTCTTTCCGCCCAACTTGTAATCACAGCAAAAGAATTATCTTGTGAATTATTATCCACAAGAATCAAATTGAAATCCCGAGTATCTTGAAGTGAAATACATTCAAGTGTTCTGAGTACTATTTTCTCACGGTTATACACCGGAATTACCACTGATATTTTCTTTTCTCCGCCCATATATTTTTATAACGGCAAAAGGCATCAAATAGTATTTACTGTTATAGAGAATTGTTGTCCGGGCGGCACAAGATATTGAGTACCGCTGACTAATTTTCCAGATTCAACAATACGGTTGCAGTCAATGCCATCACTGCCGTAAGTCACGGACAGTATTCCTTTAACTCCTGATGCCATAAATCTCTTATTCCAAATCCAAGCAAGTACTCCCATAGTCATACGCAAATTCACCTCGGTGCAAACATCTATTTTATAAGCACCACATTCCTCATATATCATCATATCTACACCGAAATATCCGATGTAAGCATCGCCTATAATTTCTGTCAGCACGCGCTGAAGATTATCAACTAACGATTCCAACATCTCTCGCGGTACGTAGCGGCTTAGTATTGACAATATTTCGCTATCATCTACAAGGACATTACTGCTGTAAGAATTTCCCTCATTAGAAAAATATGAATATCCAATATGAGTGACTTTCCCGGCGTCTGAATAAAAGAGTATAGCAAAGTCCTGAACCTTATTCACTGAAGGCTCCAGCATCACACTACCCTGACGACTTATAATTCCTTCACATCTCCGCAAAACCTCCTCAGCACTCATAGATGAAGATAATGCCACTCCCCTACCCGTACTTGACCACGGTGACTTAAAATAAAAATTACCGTTATTTTTCGCATAATTAACCACATCAGCTGCTGATTTTGCCTCGGTAGCTATCTTTGTAATTTCAAAGTTCACAACCCGGCGCAGAGCCTGTACCACGCTGATGGAAATCCTGCGGTGACTCAAGTTGCGAAGTCTTGACAGTGCATCATCTGTTGGTAAAGATTTTACTGCTACTCCGGCATTATTGAAGATGCGAGCGGCATACATTGACCAGCCCCACGGAGAGCAAATCGCATTCTGCGGCAATGTGTCACTGCAAGTGACATCAAGCCCATACGTATCACACACCTCATTTACCCACGATTCATACCCCGGCTTAGCCAAAACGACACTTTCCGGCGCAGCATACCATATAGGCAATAGCCTGCCGCAATTACTCAGTAAGAGAGCATTTTTAGGTGGTGTGTAATTGGCTGTACCGGCAGCGAGAGCCAAATCATTTTCGGGATTAAAAAGATATGCGTTCATTAAAAAAAATATATAAAAAGAAAACGCCGCACCATAAAAAATATTGTGCAACGTCAACTATCAAGATTAGACTCCGCTAAAAAATTCTCGGAATCTTGCTGTAATCAATTCAATTTATACGAGAGCAAAAACAAAATCCTTTGCATCAGCAGGATTTTCAGCAACGTTTACTTTACCCTCACGAGCAAGCCAACCGATAGCGGCAAAGACTTCTTTGTCTTTGAGTTTAGTAGCTTTTTTGAGTTGCTTAAGGTTCAACTCTCCGTTTCCATTAAGGGCATTCCAAACCTCTCCTGCCCAAGTACCAATAGTTTCTGTGTTCATTTCAGTTAATATTAAATATTATTTATAAAATGTAAGTACCTATTATATATTCAGTTGCATTTATCATATTCTAAGTCATAAACACCATTAAAATATCATTATTTTCTCACAGTGCAATACAGCAATAAAAAAATAAAAACCAATATTTCAAGTATTTTATAACTCTTTCACGGCGCAAAGTTACAAATTATAATTGATATACAAAAGAAAATACATTTTTATTTTAGTTAACACTCACTCGAGTAACACTTTCAATTCTTTTTTTTTAAAGTAGTTATTATTAATAATAATGATTACACTATTGGGCTTATCTGAGATGTACAACTATGAAAGAAAAGCCTGACTTTGACGGAGTTTTATTTGTACTACTTCCTGATAAATTTCAGTGTCTGAGGGAGTGATTTATCTCTGCGCAGTTGCAAGATATAGATTCCACGTTCCATGCTTGACAAGTCAATGTTTATACTTTGGGATCCTTTGCCTCGGCTTACTACTTTTCCGTCAGCGGAAAAGATGCTATAACTGAATGTGTCATCTGTAAGCAATAATATTGACATAATATCGTCTGAGATATTTATGTCAGCAGCGTGTTGTTCTTTTAAGCTTTGCACATCGCTATGGCTGATTATGTATTTAAGTCCTTTATAGCAATCAATTATTCCATACGTTCCCCACTGCGGACTATCTATGCTAAACTCCGGTGAGGCAGATGTTTCAGCAAAAACTTTTTTTATGTCATTTACTTTGAGGTCAGGATTTGCTTCAAGCCAAAGTGCTATCGTACCGGCAACGAATGGCGATGCCATAGAAGTACCGGTAGTGGCGTGCCAATAATAATCATTGCCGTTTTCCGTCACTTTGGCACTGCAACTATTTGTAAAAATATCGCTATTCAGTTCTGTGTAATACCGAGAAATTGAAGATACAACGGGATTTCCCGGCGCTGAAATATCCGGATAATGTTTGCCGTTACATGTACCATAACTTGAAAAATATGCCACATCGCCTACTGTCCCTTTTAAAAATGATTCCGAGCCGTCAATATGAGGATAGCGTACTCGAGTGTTATATGCACCTACGGAAATAATATTCTTGCCGGTAGCGAGATCGCTTATAGAATGAGTGTCATCACCGCTTGAAAAACCTTCAACGCCATTTTTTGTCATAAAATTTCCGGCATCACAATATACTGACACTTTGCTACCTTCTTTACCTTTTATCCTAAGTCCTAAAAAATACTCAGCCCAACCTGTTGAAGTAGAATGATTACGGGTAGATGTAGTAAAGGTCATTACGGCATTAAATCTCCCGTTTTCTGATGACATTTCCCGCTGCAAAGTAACTGATCCGTTAAAGTATCTATCAAATGTTTGGTCGTAATTATCTTGCGAAATCTCTGATGAGGAGATTGTCAGTTCATCACCGGTCAACGGATATGACTTAATAATGCTTTTAGTGGCATCATCAATTATTAGAAACTCAAAATCAAATGGCGTATCATCTGCGCTCCATATATCCACGCCGCCTGTCATATTGAATCCTGTCCAAAAGTGAGCATCGTTCAGCACGGTAGCAAATGTGTTATCATCAGCAGTGAAAGTTTTTTCAAAAGAAACCCTGTTTTGTGCTTCGTTTCCGGCAGAGACGCAAATAATGGCATCTTCCTCACCAATCTTATCAAGGTACTGCGACATCAAGGTAGAGCCGTCATGCGGACCGACATTTGTTCCGAGCGACAAGTTTATCACCGCAGTTTTACCTTGTGCTTTTGAATAATCCACTATTTGCTCCAAGCCCAAGAGAATTTGCGGGTCATAAAGCATAGAAGTAGTAGCCACAATAGTAGCATCAGTAGCAACACCGCTATATGGTACTTTATCACAATTACCGGCAAGAATACCGGCAACGTGTGTAGCATGGTACTCCCTTTTAGTATCCGTAGTCCAGAGTGCAATATCATCTTTATTATCAGCAAATTTAACTCTGTACGGTTCAGATTCTATATAAGAAATTTGTGCGACCCTACTAATACCATCGGCATCAAGGAAATTTATGTGGTTAGGATCAAAACCTGTATCCATAAATCCCACAACGACGTCTTTACCCGTATATGACTTCGACAATTCGACGGAGTTTCTCACTTGATTCAGATTAGTGGCCTGCGCAGCCATATCCAAGTGAACGGAAGCCGGAGAATTTAATTCCACACGCAAGATAGAAGAAGACTTCAGCAGAGCGGGAACATTTTCAGCAGGCATAGTAATCAGAGCCAAATTATCCCTTTGACGTATAATAGTGACATTCAAGTCCGTTAACTCACTTGAAGAAAAATCATCACTGAGTTTTACGAGATATAAATTAACATTTTCTGATGACGTGACAGCCATTTGCTTTTCAAGCAACTTCACTCCAAAAGGATTAATTTTTCCCGAAGGAATACTTGAATATGCGCTTGAATACACCAGAGTAAACAATAGTACTAAAACGAGTAATTTTCTCATTATTTATAATTGTGAATTGGATATATGCAAATGTAATACATTTTTTTGATAACACAAATGTCAATACACCACTAATCCAATTTATCATCATATAGATAATGACATCGGGATTTCATTAGCAATGAATAATGCTGAAACTGATGGCAACAGGGCTATATTATCATTCACAGAACAACATTATGTCAATGCTTGATATTAATTTTCCTAATAAGCTATATTCTAACAGAAGATTGCAACCATTATGACAACTAAAACGCTAATATAGGGATATTCAGAAATGTAAAATAAATGCTGAGATTTGCATTTTTTTTGCAGAAAAAAAGCCCCTAAGGCTATTGACCTCAGAGGCTTGAAATATTATGTATTTACAAGTATTATTTAACTACGACTTTCTGAGTGTAATTAACGTTGTTACCTGCAACTTTAAGTACGTAAACACCTGTGCCGGCTGCGGCTGCATCAAGAACTGCAGTGTTACCTTCAGCAGATGCAGATGCAACTAACTGACCTGCCATATTGTAAAGCATTACGTTAAGTGCTTTAGCATCAACAGCGAATACTTCGAATTGACAATCAGCAATTTGATTTACAAGAACAGATTGATTACCGTCTGCTTCAATTTCTTCAACACCAGCCATTTCAAGAGCCTTCTTAAGACCTGCGTAAGCATCAAGTTTGCCTGATGCGCCCCATTGAAGAGTGTAATTAGCAGGAGCGACAGCAGTTTCCTTAGCAATTTGTGCGATTTGAACCGGAGTAAGGTTAGGATTTGCTTGAAGCCAAAGAGCAGTAGTACCGCTCATTACCGGGCAAGACATTGATGTACCTTGCATTGGAGTGTAGTAGTGAGTCTTAGTGCCTACTTTTACTACGCCTGTCTTAGGGGTGTAATAAGAATCGTATGCATAACTGTTTTTTGTATAGTAATAAGACATAGCAGATACAAGAACGCAACCCGGTGCGCAAACAGTAGGCAATACACGACCATCTGCGAGTTTACCATAACTTGAGAAATACGTGATATCACCAATTACGTTTCCATAATAAGGCGTTACGTTATTAGAGTTATACGCACCTACAGAAATAGTATTCTTACCGCAAGCCATATTGCTGATAGTACCGTTTGCTGTTGGCTGGTCGTAACCTGTAGCAGTAGTAAAATCGGTGTAATATCCGTCACTGTATATTCTTACAGTCTGTCCGTCTTTACCTTTTACAATAATAACCGGAAGGACTTTGGCAGAGGTTGTGCTGTTGTAAAGTTCAAAATTGAACATAGCACACATACGGTTATTATTACTATCAAGTCCTTTAAACATACCTATATAGCTGTCAGGATAGTAATTAGCAAAGTTTACATCTTCCAAATCACCATCATCCTTTTGCTCACCGGAAGCCAAGTAAGTAACCTCGCTTGTCAGTTGATATGAGTAAATTTTAGCACCTGTTGTTTTATTTACTATAGCAAATTCAGCATCAAAGTCTGAAGCATCATCGGAATAAACTACTACATCTCCGACTGCTTGTGCATAAGAAGATTGTGAAGCAAGGCTGCCGTTTGGAACCAAAGCAGTCTTTGCAATCATATCAGATGATGTAAAAGTCTTGTTGATAACAATATTGAGGTCAGCCTCATTACCTGCAGATAAGCAAATAGGGACATCTTTAGCAATCTCGTTAAGTGCGGCAGTGAAATCGTCAGTACCATCATGAGGACCGATATTATCACCGAGAGACATACTGATTACCAAAGGCATACCTTGCTGTTTGGCATATTCCTTAGCATCTTTAGCAGACCTCAAGATAGCTTCATTGGTAAGACCTGCATACATAAGGATATTAGCTTCAGGAGCCATACCGTAATACGGTGTTTTGCCTCCTGCAGTACCGCCTGTTGCAATACCGGAAGTGTGAGTTCCGTGAGTTTCAGAACTGTCATCTGTGGAGAAAGACGCAAGTGTTGATCCACTATATTCTTTAACTCCGGTGATAGCGCCGGTGTTTTGATTAATAGTATAGTTTACTAATTTTTTCACACGAGAAGTAGCGCAATCATCTTCCATAAATGCCACGTGATTCGGATTAAAACCACCGTCAACAATAGCAACGAGAACGCCTTTACCTTTATATGCTTGGTCAAGTCCTGTACCTGAATGTACAGCGTCAATATTAGTCAACTTTCTTGCCTGGTCATTATGTAAATGTACGCGACGGCTTGATGAAACGCTGGCTACGGATTTCATTCTTTCAACTTTTGCAAGTTGGGGACGAGTAACTGTAGCGGTAACAAATCTGTCACTGATTACGTCAGTGATGTCCACGCCTGCTTCTTGAAGTTCTTCTACAGTTTGACCCTCAGCAAGACGAATGATTACGGAATGAGTCTCAGCATTAGGATTTTGAATTGATTTGAATTTGTTTATAGTCTCTAATTGTGCATTGCCACGCATAAATGTGCGACAAGCCATATCCAGTTTTGCTTGAGCGAAAACTGAACCACCGGCAACGATTAATGCCGATAATGTTAAGTAAAATTTATTCATATAAAGATGATTGAATTTATGTCGGCGACAAAATTAAAAAAATATTTTCAGTCTAAAAAAATTAGTAATAATTTTGACTATTCTATCATTAAATTTTAACTTTTAATGCGTATAAAATACTGATATACAGTTACGGATTTGCTATTTTTCTCAATCAAAGACCTTACCTCTGAGGTGAGTAGCGGTGAACGTAAGTAGTTTATCACCACATAGTGCACATCGTGCTTGTACGGTGTTTCCTACAGCCGTGCATCTCCAATTTACCAATATGATGTCATCTACTTCTCAGCGTTGCAGAATGTACTGCGCTTACCAACCACCTGATGCACCACCGCCACCGGTTGAACCGCCACCGAAACTGCCGCCACTGAAGCCTCCACCTCCAAAGCCACTACCACCGCCATGACCTGTACCGGAGCGTATAAGCATAGGTAATACGAATGCTATAGCTATTGCCTTTCCACAGTGACGACAGACGTATTTATGTACGCCCTGTCCTGTTGAATAATATGTAGGATTTGATATAATTTCATCACCTACAAAAGCCTCGGCTCTCGCTCCGCAGTTAGGGCATTTTTCAAAATTCTTGCTTCCGGCATATTCAAGTATTTTAACGTTTTTGCATCTCGGACATTGCCACACGTCATACTCGGCAGCACCTATTCTGCTCTCTGTCGTCTGAACGGGTGATAGTGCCATAAGTCCTTGCTGAGGCTTTAACAACTGCATTTTTTCACTGCAATGCTCGCATACCGGCGGAGTTTCTCTCACTACTTTCATATAGTGCTTATTCAGGTAATAAGCGATTAACGGCAGTCCGAAACCAAGAAATGATAATGCCAGTGAAAAAACTTTGTTATCACACAGTTTCTTGTACCTTACAGCCCTCTGTTTAGTCTTGTTTGAATTATACGAAACAGATACGTAAATGACGAGAACTACAGCTATAAATGCGCCCCACGATAAGAGTGAGAACATTATTTCGGACATTGTGACGGATTCCGATGCAGAAGAATCGTTTTGATACTTGGATTTAAGTTCTTTCTGCAAGTCCGGGTTCAGCAGCACTTGCCTTACTCGTGACACGGCATAATACACGCCTCCGTCATAATCTCCTTCCTTGAAACGAGGAAACATTTCTTCACGGAGAATTCTGCTTGAAATAATATCCGGCAATGCACCTTCCACACCGTAGCCGGTGCGGATAACGGCTTTTCTGAGGTCTTTGACTACGAGAATGAGCAATCCGTTATCATTGTCGGACTTTCCTATACCCCAATGCATAAAAAGGTCCGTGGCAAATGTGTCATAATCATCTGTATCAATATTATCTACCACTACTGCAACAGCCTCGACAGAGGTTTTATCCCAGATATCACCTAAGATACTATCAACTTTCGCCTCTGTCTGCGGAGAAATAATTCCGTCAGGATTTGAAATATAACGAGTACGGTTTTCAATATGCACATTGGGAACAGTCTTAACACTATAAGTAGCGGCAAAAAGTGATAACACCGTGATAACAAAGAAGGCTAATGTGAAAAGTCTTTTCATTATTGATGAGAAAAGTCCTGCTATACTGCAGGTAATTTAAGTCCGTTAAGTTTTCTATATAAATCCAAAGCATACACGTCCGTCATAGCCGATACATGGTCAACAACGGCTTGTATTCTATGGAAAAGATTTTCCGAATGTACTTCGTACTGCTCCGGAACTCTTGAGAGGAGTAATCTTGAGTAATTCAGTTCCGGAAATATTACGGCATGGATAAGTTTTTCAAGCAAGAAAGTAATAATCCTATTACCGGCAATTTCAATATCAACCACTTCGCTTGAATTATATAATCTGCGGTAAGAAAGTTCCGCACACCTCCTGTATCCGCCGTGTTCAAGTTCCGGAATGTTATCAATGAGCGAGCCGGTGAAAGAGCCGTCAAGGATAGCTTCTTCATTTTTAACGAAAGCCTCAGCAGTATTAATAACCAAAGCACCGATAACACAAGAACGAAGATACGCAATCTTCTCGTTAGGGTCAGTGACACGCTCCATATTTCTTTTCATCGAAGCGAGTCTGTCACCCTCAAAAAATCCGAGGAAGAGGTCAATAACTTCCGCTGTTGACAGGATTTTGAGTTTATGTGCATCTTCGATGTCCATAACTTCGTAGCATATATCATCAGCCGCCTCCACGATGTACACAAGCGGGTGACGAGCGTACTTTATGCCGGATTCAGTATCAATTCTTTTAATCTTCAATTCGTCGGCAATACGCTTATAGTCGTCAATTTCCGTAGTAAAAAATCCAAACTTATTTTTAGTGGCAAGTGTAGAGTCAAACGGATACTTTACTATTGAAGCAAGCATAGAATACGTCATAGCAAATCCGCCGCGACGTCTGCCGTTAAACTGATGAGTGAGGAGACGAAAAGCGTTGGCATTACCTTCGAACTTTATCAAGTCCTGCCATTGATGACTGTCAAGAAGAGATTCCAAGCATTTACCTTCACCTTCGGAAAAGAACGTTGAAATAGCTTTTTCACCTGAATGTCCGAAAGGAGGATTTCCGAGGTCATGTGCAAGACAAGCGGCAGCAACAATTTCTCCGAGGTGTGACAACTTTTGTCTTACATCAGCATCTTCGTATTTATGCCACAACACTTCCGCAACTTCATTAGCGATAGACCGCCCGCAACTCGACACTTCAAGACTGTGAGTAAGGCGGTTATGGACAAAGATACTTCCCGGCAGCGGGAAAACCTGAGTCTTATTTTGAAGTCGGCGAAACGGAGAAGAAAAAATCAGTCTGTCGTAATCTCTCTGGAAATCGCTGCGAAGTCCGGGCTTGCTGTCATGGTAATCTTCAAGTCCGAATCGCTTGTCATTAATAAGTGTTTTCCACTCCATGGTTCGTTATTCTTCTTGTTGAGTATAATCCTGGAAAAGGAGGTCATTGTAAGGGAAACGGGCAAGGTGAATTTCCTTGGCACGCTCGTAAATCTTACGTTTCAGTTCCTCAATGTTTCTGCCTGTCTTGGCGGAAATAAATACACAGTTGTCCGCCATCTTTGACATCCAACTTTGACGAAGTTCCTCAAGCGAAATATTCGCTCTTGTTCTCGGTGTCAAGTCATCTTCATCCTTAGGGACAAAAGTGAAAGCATCAATCTTATTAAACACCATAATCATAGGTTTGTCCGTTGCGTCGCATATTTCACGAAGGGTCTTATTCACCACTTCAATTTGCTCTTCGAACTGAGGGTGACTGATATCAACGACGTGCAGCAACACGTCAGCCTCACGCACCTCGTCAAGAGTGGATTTGAAAGAATCGACAAGGTGAGTAGGCAATTTGCGGATAAATCCTACGGTGTCAGTGAGCAAGAACGGCAAGTTGTCAATAATCACTTTTCTGACAGTAGTGTCAAGAGTAGCAAACAGTTTGTTTTCAGCAAAAACTTCACTTTTGCTCAATAGGTTCATCAAAGTGGATTTACCAACATTCGTGTATCCCACTAGAGCCACACGAGTAAGTTTACCACGATTTTTTCTCTGAATAGACTTCTGACGGTCAATGGCTTTCAACTGCTCCTTAAGTCGTGAAATTTTGTCAAGGATAATTCGTCGGTCCGTCTCAATCTGTGTTTCACCCGGACCACGCATACCGATACCGCCTCGCTGACGTTCAAGGTGAGTCCACATACGAGTAAGTCGCGGCAAGAGGTACTGATATTGAGCAAGTTCTACCTGTGCTTTAGCATTAGCAGTCTGTGCTCTGCGCGCAAAGATGTCAAGAATGAGACTTGTACGGTCCAATACTTTTACTTGGAGTTCTTTTTCAATATTTTGAACTTGTTTTGATGTAAGATCATCATCAAAAATCGCCATAGCAATTTCGTTATCCTGAACGAATTGCTTAATTTCTTCAAGTTTACCCTTACCGACGTAAGTATGCGAGTTCGGAGAATCGAGTTTTTGAAGAAACTTCCTGACAGTTACCGCCCCTGCTGTATCGGCAAGGAAAGCAAGTTCGTCAAGGTATTCGTTAGCCTTCATCTCGTTCTGAGTAGGAGTAATAAGTCCCACGAGAACAGTTTTTTCAGTAAATGTATCTATATTTGCTTTATCTTCTTTCATCAGAAAAATGAGTTATTTATACTAATTTGCAAAGATACATTTTTTTTACTAAATCATCAAGAATTAGTTTACTAATCAGTACTAAACAACCACAAAAATAGGGTGTTGAAAAATGACACCCTACTCTACTACCCGTTATGATAAAATTATTTACTTAACTGCTACTTTGAAAGACTTGTCAGCGATGCGCACGATGTAAATACCGGATGCAGGCATAGAGATTGTTTTCTCAATACCTTCGTAAACGAGTGAACCGGAGAGATTATAAACAGCGGCAGGCATATTGAGGTCAGCACCTGAGATAACTATATCACCGTTGAAATGAGTATTATTCGTTTAATAATAAAAAGGATTTGTGTGTGTTAAAAAAATGATTTAGCGTGTGTTTAAGTGATTTCTATTTCTAATTTGCAAATTTAAGCATAATACTATAACACCCATATTTTTAATATTTTTATTAATTATGATACAGGGCTCTAAATTTTACGTGAAGGTTTTATAATAAAAGCGAGCAGAATCCGTTAAAGATATATTAATATTTCAGAATAAGATGAGATTACGATTATTAACAATATACTTACTTATGTCTGTGCTGTGCTGCGGTGTGGCATACAGCCGTGACATCAAGATACATGGAAAAATAATAGATGAGAAGAAGGCTGCGATGGAATTTGTAACTGTCGGAATTTCCGGCACAGCTATCGGCACGATGTCAAAGGCTGACGGAAGCTACTATCTCAGCGCACCTTACAATGATACTATTTGTGTAATTTTTACTTGTATCGGCTACCAAAAAGTGGAACGCAAGATTATCGACCCTACAGACAATGTCACTATGAATATCTCCATGATTCCTACTGCTACTAACCTTGATGAAGTGGTGGTAACGGATTTCAAGAAGCAGACTTCACAAATGCAGACTATTGACGGTGGTACGGGTAAATTGATGCCAAACGTATCCGGCAATGGTGTTGAAGGTATGCTTGCTACTATGGCAGGTGTAAACAGTTCCAATGAAATGTCTTCGCAATACTCCGTCCGTGGCGGTACATTTGATGAAAACTCCGTATATATCAATGGTATAGAAGTTTATCGTCCACAACTTATAGCTTCCGGTCAACAGGAAGGATTGAGTATCATCAACTCGGACCTTGTAGGAGCAATAGGCTTTTCCACCGGCGGTTTCACAGCCGAATACGCAGATAAAATGTCATCAGTGCTTGACATCACGTATCGCGAACCGGAGTCACTTGAAGGTTCTTTAACAATGAGTCTTACAGGAGGATCACTGTCATTCGGACAACATGCCGGGAAATTCAGTCAGATACACGGACTGAGGTACAAGCGAAACTCTTCATTGCTGAGTTCTATGGATACAAAGGGCGAATACGACCCGCGCTTTTTTGACTATCAGACGAACCTTATTTACCGTCCTAACAAGAAGTGGAAAATATCTTTCCTGGGCAACGTAGCACTTAACAACTATAAGTTCGTACCGGCATCACGAACGACGAATTTCGGTACGTCAACCGATGCCAAGCAATTCAAAGTGTATTTCGACGGTCAGGAAAAAGACAAATTCGAGACGTGGCTCGGAGCGTTGTCAATAGATTATATCCACTCCAAATCCACGGGACTTACACTTCAGACGTCAGGCTATATAACTAATGAACTTGTAGCGTACGATATTCTCGGTGAATACTGGCTTGACCAAGCAGGTACTACGGGTGGCGAATCAGGAAATCAGATAGGCGGCGAATTGGGAGTAGGACGCTACCACGAACATTCAAGGAACAGGCTTAAAATGAGTGTATTCTCAATAGCACTGAAAGGCTATCAAGGCATAGGCGGGCATAATATATCTTACGGACTTAATTTCAACCATGAGACGATAAATGAACGTTCACGCGAATACGAACTGCGCGACTCCGCCGGCTACACATTGCCTTTCAACCCTGATGCAATAGAAATGGTATATAACCAATCCTCCGCACACTGGTTTTCCACAAACAGAATTTCATTTTATGCCCAGGATACATATAAACTGGCAACGTCTGCAGGATATGTAAGCATAAATGGTGGTATCCGTGCAGGATATTGGGATTTCAATAAAGAGTTTATCGTATCACCGCGCGCAAACGTATCCTTTGTGCCGGACAAAAATCCGTCATGGACAATGCGATTTGCCACAGGTATATATTACCAAAGTCCATTCTACAAGGAATATCGTCAGCCTATCGTTGACTCAAACGGAAACTCCGTAATATACTTAAATAAAGACATCAAGTCACAGCAAAGTATTCAATTTATTTTGGGTACAGACTATACGTTCCGTGCTTACGGACGTCCGTTCAAGATTTCGGGAGAACTGTATTACAAAAAACTTAACGACCTGATTCCTTACGAAATCAATAACCTCAAAGTGGTTTATTCCGGTATAAATGAGACAAATGGTTACACAGCCGGACTTGATATGAAACTATTCGGGCAATTCGTTCCGGGGAGCGATTCTTGGGTAAGTTTTTCATTGATGAAAACGAATGAAAATCTTAATGGTGTAAACGTACCGCGTCCTACAGACCGAAGATACAGTTTTGCACTATATTTCACGGACTATTTTCCAAAATTTCCACGACTCAAATTCAGTCTTAAAGGTATTTTCTCCGACGGACTTCCCACAACAGCCCCCCACTCCACTCGTGACAACGGATATTTCAGAGCACCTGCTTACAAGCGTCTTGATATAGGATTGTCGTACGCTTTGGTCAAAGAGCTTCAAGAAGGAGAAAGCCGTAGCGGACTTCTCAAGCACATCAAATCCGCATGGCTTGGTCTTGACGTGTTTAACTTGCTTGATATATCAAATGTATCCGGCTACTATTGGGTAACTGACGTCAACAAAATCCAATATGCAGTACCTAATTACCTGACACGCCGACAGATAAACGTAAGATTAAGTATTGACTTTTAATCAACAATGATGATACTACAATGCAACGCATTAGGCACTCCACTTGGTGATAGTCACATACCTAAGAAACAAACCTCTGCGGAGTTCGGTCCATCGTAAATGTTTATAGCAAATATTCTGATTATTTTACAGACCGCACGCTTTAAGACCTTCCTTGATGACGTATTCTTTATTCGTTATCACCCGGTGGCGTACAAAGTGATTAGAAATTATAAAGGGGGACCTTTCTCAAGGCACCCCCTCCAGTTTCCAATAGGTACAATTTCTAAGGTAAAAAAGATTGTTTTAGGTTTGCGGTACAAAGGTCGCTCTTTTATTTGACCCAACAAAATAATTTTATATGTTATGCAACATATTTTTTATAATCAAATAATCAAGCAGCCGTTCAGCTTTACCCTTATCGCCTTATAGTCCAATCACTTATGCCTATTATAAATTCTAAGCAAAAATTGTTAATACAGCAATAAAATTTGCCGTTATTCTTCGAATTTACGGATTTCAAAGTTATTACCATCAAAAATCCCGTAAGTAAAATGAGATATCCAATCGCCTAAAATGGCAACTGTTACGTCAGGCATACTTACAGGGTGATAGTCAAGTACCACGTGACGGTGTCCGAATAAGAAGTAATCAATTTTTTTAGAATGAGTGGCATTGTATTGGCAAGCAAACTGTACGAATTTATCTTTTTCGGCATTTTTAACTACGTACTTAAATCCGTTTTCTCTGCTATGGCTTGACCAGGCATGGGCAAAAGGAATAGTCCAATTAGGCGGAATAATGGAGTATAGTCTTTGACAAAAATGATTTCGGAATACGGCTCTGATAAATTTAAATCCACGCTTAAGGCTGCCTAATGCATCACCGTGAGCAAGATAAAAAGTCTTGCCTGACAATTCGGTAATAACCTCACCGTCAACGACATTCATTCCAATCTCGTTTTTAAGATAGTCAAAGAGCCAAATATCGTGATTACCAACTATCCACGTAATTTCCACACCAGAATCCGCAAGACTCGCCAACGCTCCGAAAAATCTCACATATCCGCGAGGCACAACAGTCTTGTACTCGAACCAATAATCCAGAATATCGCCCAATAGGTAAAGTTTTTCCGCTTTATCCTTAATAGAGTCAAGGAAGCGTACCACTCTACGCTCATAGTCAAGCGGCGGAACAAGATACTTGGCACCTAAATGGAGGTCAGATATAAAATAAACGTTTTTCATTCATTATAGCATACCTAATTCAAGCTTAGCCTCTTCGCTCATCATATCCTTATTCCACTCCGGTTCAAAAACGATATTGATATTAACGCTGTTAATGTCCTTAATACCTTCAAGTTTGTAACGAGCATCATCAACAATAAAGTCTGCCATCGGGCAGTTAGGTGCAGTCATTGTCATATCAATAAGCAAATCAGCGGAATCCGTAACTTCAATTTTATATACGAGTCCAAGACTGTAAATGTCAACGGGAATTTCCGGGTCATAAACAGTCTTAAGCACTTCTATTACCTTTTCTTCAAGCTTCAATCGTTCTTCGGGAGTCATAATTATATTATCACGTTATAACTGTTAGTAATACACAAGGAGAGAGACAAAGTTATGAAATAAATTGCTACAATCAAAAATATTTTTTAACTTTGCGAACGTAACACAAAAAAATTAATACAATGAATTGGTATAAAAAACTACTCGTGGCATTAGCCCTCACTGCATTTATTTTTACGCCTGCAATGGCACAGTTCCGAATCGGTGCAAAGGCAGGTATTGCTATTAACGACTTGAAATTCAACAAGGAAGTTCTTGAATCAAAAAATCAAAAAGGATTCACAGGCGGTATTATCACGGAATTCACTATGCCAATCATTGGTGTAGGAGTTGATGCATCAGTGCTATATGCACGTCGTTCTTTTGACGTAACAGAAAAAGATGGCACACCCACAACCGACAATCGTGATTACCTTGACATACCTATCAATCTGAAATGGAAAATCGGCTTGCCGGTAGTAGGTAAAATAGTTACACCGTTCATCACAACCGGTCCTGACTTCTCATTCCTCCTTTCAAAGAAGAACATCAGTAATGCGTGGCACAACAAGACAGTTGACACAGCATGGACAGTAGGCGCAGGGGTACAATTTTTCAATAAGCTACAAATCGGCGCAACTTACGGCTGGGGACTTACAAAGTCCGCTTCAAACGATGATGCCCTATATTCAAAAAGTCGCTGCTGGACTATAACCGCATCATTTTTCTTCAATTAAGGAGAATAAAAAAACGGATAAACGCGTTGCAAAAAAAGCAATGCGTTTTTTATGTTTTTAAATATATTTATCGGGCGAAGTAATATTTTGATAAATCAATTTTTATCATTACTTTTGCAACGTCAAAGTGACAGAAAAAAGACTCTGAGAAGCAGCATTTTACGCATTATCTCCAATATGCGAAAAATAATTACAAATCAGAGCGAAATAAGATAATTAACTAATTTATTTACAAATAACTAACATTTGTTATGAATATTTCTCACATTGAGCACATCGGAATCGCAGTACCGTCATTAGACGAAGCAATTCCTTTTTATGAAAACATTCTTGGTTTTAAATGTTTCGCAATTGAAGAAGTTGCAGACCAAAAAGTTCGCACAGCATTCTTCAAAGTAGGTCAAACAAAGATTGAACTTCTTGAAGGCACATCAGAAGACAGTGCAATCTCAAAATTCATTGCAAACAATGGTGGTCGTGGTGGTATCCAGCACGTAGCATTCGCAGTAGAAGACGGAGTAGCAAACGCACTTGCAGAAGCAGAAGAAAAAGGCTGCAGACTTTTTGACAAGGCTCCACGCAAAGGTGCAGAAGGCTTGAACATTGCGTTCTTACACCCAAAATCAACAAACGGCACACTCGTAGAACTCTGCGAAGATCCGAAAAAGAAATAATTGTACTCAATTTTCACTTATCATAAAAGACACTTACAATAATGAGCAGTCAACTTGAAAAAATAAAAGAGCTTATTGCCCTCAGAGAGGAAGCACGCCTCGGAGGTGGTCAAAAAGCCATAGACAAACAGCATGAACGCGGCAAATACACAGCACGCGAACGTATTGCCCAACTTCTTGATGAAGGAAGTTTTGAAGAACTTGATATGTTCGTACGCCACCGCTGCACAAACTTCGGACAAGAAAAGAAGTCATTCCCCGGTGATGGTGTAGTGACAGGTTACGGAACTATAGACGGTCGTCTTGTATACGTATTTGCACAGGATTTCACAGTGTTCGGCGGCAGTCTTTCAGAGACAATGGCACTCAAAATATGCAAAATCATGGATCTGGCAATGAAGATGGGCGCTCCTGTTATCGGTCTTAACGACTCAGGCGGCGCACGTATCCAGGAAGGTATCAACGCACTTGCAGGTTACGCAGAAATTTTCCAACGTAACATTATGGCATCAGGAGTAATACCTCAGATTTCATGTATCCTCGGTCCATGCGCAGGCGGTGCAGTTTACTCTCCTGCTCTAACAGACTTCACTATAATGGCAAAAGGAATTTCATACATGTTCCTTACAGGTCCTAAGGTAGTAAAGACAGTTACCGGTGAAGATGTTACCCAAGACGCACTCGGCGGCGCAGAAGTACACGCATCAAAGAGTGGTGTAGCACACTTTGCAGCTGAAGACGGTGAAGAAGCAATCCACATAGCACGCAAACTCTTCAGTTACATTCCTCAAAACAACCTTGAAGAAGCACCTCTTGCAGAATGTAACGACCCGATTGACCGTGTAGAAGATTCACTTAACGAAATTATCCCTGATTCAGCGAACCGTCCATACGATATGTACGACGTAATCGGTGCAATAATCGATAATGGTGAATTCCTTGAAGTACAACGCGATTATGCAAAGAACATCATTGTAGGTTTTGCACGTATGAACGGACAGTCAGTAGGTATCGTAGCAAATCAGCCTAAATACCTTGCAGGTGTCCTTGACTGCAACGCATCACGTAAGGGTGCTCGTTTCGTAAGATTCTGCGATGCATTCAATATTCCATTGGTAACACTTGTTGACGTACCGGGCTTCTTACCGGGTACAGGTCAAGAATACAATGCCGTAATTCTCCACGGTGCAAAACTTCTTTACGCATACGGTGAAGCAACAGTACCAAAAGTAACTGTAACACTCCGCAAGAGTTACGGTGGCAGCCATATTGTGATGAGCTGTAAGCAACTTCGCGGCGATATGAACTACGCATGGCCATCAGCAGAAATCGCAGTTATGGGTGGCGCCGGTGCAGTAGAAGTCCTCTACGCTAAGGAAGCAAAAGCCGCTGAAAATCCACAAGAAGTATTGGCAGAAAAAGAAGCAGAGTACAACAAATTGTTCTGCAATCCTTACAACGCTGCCAAATACGGTTATATTGATGACGTTATCGAACCGCGTAACACACGTTTCCGTGTCATCAGAGCACTTCAACAATTAGCAACCAAGAGGGTTACAAATCCTGCTAAAAAACACGGCAACATACCATTGTAATAAAGATGAAAAAGAATCTATTAATACTATTCATTGCTCTATTAGGCTTTTCAACCGCTGCATTTGCTCAAAGCCGCAACGGATTGAAAATCAACGAGGTGATGGTAAGCAATGAAACGAACGCAATAGATGAATTTGGCGAACGAGTAGCATGGATAGAACTATTCAACTCAACTCATGCACCACTTGAAATCTCAAGCGTTTATATCACAAATGACAAGAACAACCCGACGAAGTATCCTGTACCTTTGTTCGACGTAAACACAAAAATACCGAAAAGGCAACACGTTATTTTTTGGGCTGACGGTAAGCCGTCACGCGGCACTTTCCACTTGAATTTCACTCTTAAAGCAGGTGAAGAAAATTGGATTGGTGTATATGACGCAGACGGTAAAACTCTCATTGACGAAGTTACAATACCTGCAAACCTTGGTATCGACGAATCTTACGCACGCAGCGAAGACGGAAAAGGTGAATGGGAAATAAGAAATGATGTAGGCGAAAAATACATCACTCCTTCAAGCAACAACGTCATTCGCGACATCAATGACAAAATTGAAATGTTCAAGACAAAAGATTCACACGGATTTGCTATGACACTTATGGCAATGGGCGTAGTATTTTCAGCCTTGATAGTACTCTGTCTCTGCTTCCTGCTCATCAGCAAAATCGGTAGCGCGGTAGCACGTCGCAACAAACGCGAGTCAATCGGTAACGGTGTTGAAATCCCCGGGGCATTAGCAGATTCAGGTGAAGAAATTGCAGCAATCGTAATGGCACTTCACGAGCATCTTGACACCCACGACAAAGAATCAATGGTTCTTACAATCAACAAGGTTCGTCGCAGTTACTCACCTTGGAGTTCAAAAATCTACGGTCTTCGCCGTATGCCAAAATAAATTTCAAGTCTCAATTTTCTAAGAACAAATAAAAAATGAAAGAATACAAATATAAAATTAACGGTAACACTTACAATGTAACCATTGGCGATATTGATGACAATATGGCACAGGTTGAAGTAAATGGTGTACCTTACAAAGTTGAGCTTGAAAAAGCTCCTGCAGTAAAAGTGGCATCTGCTCCACGTCCATCAGCTGCACCAAGAACAGAAACAGGGAATAAAGTAATATCAAAACCTGCAGCAACAGGCGGTGCAAATGCAGTAAAAGCGCCACTTCCCGGCGTAGTCCTTTCAATAAACGTAAAGGAAGGCGACACAGTGAAAGCAGCAGACACAATTCTTATGCTTGAAGCAATGAAGATGGAGAATGCAATTCACGCAGGTCGTGACGGAAAAGTAAAATCTGTAAATGTAAAACAGGGTGACTCTGTTCTTCAAGACGATGTTCTTGTAGTAATTGAATAATCATCTCACCTTAAAGAATTTGAAATCACAGTAAAATGGAACAAACTTTTGGTGAATTTTTAGTATCGAACTTAACAGAGTTTTGGCATTTCACAGGTTTTTACAATGCCACATTCCCCCACTTTGTTATGCTCGCCGTAGGTCTATTCTTTATATGGTTAGCCATAAAAAAGAATTTTGAACCTATGCTGCTTGTACCTATCGGTTTCGGTATTTTGATTGGTAACATACCATTTAACACGGAAGCCGGACTTGAAATAGGTATTTATGAACAAGGCTCCGTACTAAACATATTGTACAACGGAGTAAGTGCCGGTTGGTACCCGCCATTAATTTTCTTGGGTATCGGTGCTATGACAGACTTTTCAGCCTTAATAGCAAATCCGAAATTGATGCTAATCGGTGCAGCAGCACAGTTTGGTATTTTCGGAGCTTATATGGTAGCTCTTGCAATAGGATTTGCTCCTGACCAAGCCGGTGCAATCGCAATCATCGGTGGTGCAGACGGTCCTACAGCCATCTTCTTGTCCTCAAAACTTGCGCCGAACTTGATGGGTGCGATAGCGGTGTCAGCATATTCATATATGGCACTCGTACCTGTAATCCAACCGCCTATTATGCGCTTGTTTACCACAAAGAACGAACGCCTTATCAAGATGAAGCCTGCACGTGCGGTGTCACAAAACGAGAAAATCATTTTCCCGATTGTGGGCTTGCTCCTTACATGTTTCGTAGTACCGACAGGTCTTCCACTTCTTGGTATGCTCTTCTTTGGTAACTTGCTCCGCGAATGTGGCGTAACAACCCGTCTGGCAAAAACAGCAAGCAACGCTCTTACAGATATCGTGACAATCCTCCTCGGTATGACAGTAGGTGCTTCAACTCAAGCTACCACATTCCTTACCAAGGATACGATTTTCATCTTCTTCTTGGGCTTCATGGCATTCATCATTGCCTCTGCATCAGGAGTATTGTTTGTAAAGTTCTTCAACTTGTTCTTGCGCAAAGACCAGAAAATCAACCCTCTTATCGGTAATGCCGGAGTATCTGCAGTACCAATGTCTGCACGTATTTCAAACAACCTCGGACTTGAATACGATCCATCAAACTACTTGTTGATGCACGCTATGGGTCCAAACGTAGCAGGTGTAATCGGCTCAGCAGTAGCAGCCGGTGTATTGTTAGGCTTCCTTGCATAATAATATGCTCTAATTATAAAAGACTATGTCCGTCGGGCATAGTCTTTTTTTTTCGTACCAATCAGAACAAAAAGGCAATATAAATAGTTATAAGAGTAACATTGTAAACTGTCACACATTATGCCAAAAATTTAATAAAGATGATTTCTCAAAAAGCGATACAATACCTCTACAAAGAGTACAATGAGAGACCTGAATCTCCTGACTGCCTGGACTTCGATGCACTGTTCAGCATACCAAGCGAGTACCATGGCATTTCTATCAATGAAGAAAACATCGAAATATGCAGTATTTCACAAGCATCACCTTTCCGCACAATATCTCTTCGACACATAAATGCAATAGTTAACCTTGAAGAAAACATCGCAATAGTGCTTAATAATTCTATCATATTTCTGAGCAAACTTTCAAAAGATATTTTCATCGACATAAAACGCCAATCACCTTCAGTCGTTGAAAAGATAAAGCAATTATTTCATTGCTGATACAATCTTGTACTCTCTCACTTAAAATCGCTGCATTCGTCAGGAACACTTGGCTGAAGAATGGCATCAGGGTACGGCGGAGACCTCATCTTCATCAGAACCATACTGACAGCACGCTCTTAGAGGTGCTAACTTGGGGTGTAACTCTGTAACAGGCAGTCAGTAATGTTACACTGTTACACTCTGTCCCATTGTCCCACGTCTGTTTCATGGGACAGTGGGACAGACAACATCATCAGGAAAAGTCGGAGAGTATGAGGTCTATCCCTGATACTGAAGACGTTGCGCCAATGAGGCACCTCGGCGAGTGTGCAGTCAGTCCAAGTCCCTGATGATATTGTCTTTTACCCACTCTACTATATATTTTAAATGAAAGAGTCGTGAGATACACCTTATATTATCAGTGCTTTTTTTGAATAATCAATTTTTTATTTGTACTTTTGCAGATATAAAGGAAACAATAACGGCAGAATTGTAAAATAACGAATTTATGCCGATGAAGAATAATAAGTATATCTAATATATAACTATGTACAGAACTAAGACCTGCGGAGAACTCCGCATAAGTGATGTCAACTCAACGGTAACACTTGCCGGCTGGGTACAGCGCTTAAGAAAGTTGGGCGGTATGACATTCGTTGACCTCCGCGACAGATACGGAATCACTCAAATAGTATTTAACAATGATGTTGATGCCGAGCTCTGCGAGAAGGCAAATCACCTCGGTAGAGAATATGTCATTCAAGTGACCGGCAAAGTATCAGAACGAAGCAATAAGAACAACAATATACCTACGGGGGATATCGAAATTTTTGCTTCCGAACTAAATATACTCAATAAAAGTGAAGTGCCGCCATTCACTATTGAAGACGATACTGACGGCGGTGACGACTTGCGTATGAAATACCGTTACCTTGATCTTCGCCGTAACGCTGTGCGCAAAAATCTTGAGTTGAGACACAAGATGACAATGGAAGTACGCAGATACCTTGATAGTAAAGGATTCCTTGAAATAGAGACACCGATGCTCGTAGGTTCTACCCCGGAAGGAGCAAGAGACTTCGTTGTGCCTTCACGAATGAATCAAGGTCAGTTCTACGCATTGCCACAATCTCCACAGACTCTGAAACAATTATTGATGGTTTCAGGAATGGATAGATACTTCCAAATCGTGAAATGTTTCCGTGACGAAGATTTACGCGCAGACCGTCAGCCGGAATTCACTCAGATTGACTGCGAAATGAGTTTCGTTCACCAAGATGATATCATCAACCTTTTCGAAGGTATGGCAAAACACCTTTTCAAAGAAATAAGAGGTATT
Source organism: Bacteroidales bacterium (assembly GCA_022768005.1). Taxonomy (GTDB): domain Bacteria; phylum Bacteroidota; class Bacteroidia; order Bacteroidales; family Muribaculaceae; genus CAJUPY01. Next base: position 29,726 of record JALEMF010000034.1, read on the forward strand.
GAACTCACCGAGCCATTCCAACGTATGCCATGGTCAGATGCAATGAAGTACTACGGCAGCGATAAGCCTGACCTGAGATTCGGAATGAAGTTCGTAGAGCTGATGGATATTCTCAAAGGCTTCGGATTCTCTGTATTTGACAATGCTGCATACATCGGCGGTATTTGTGCCAAGGGTGCAGCATCATACACCAGAAAACAAATAGACCAACTTACTGAATTCGTAAAACGTCCGCAAATCGGTGCAAAGGGTATGGTTTACGCACGTATTGAAGCAGACGGCTCCGTAAAATCATCTGTTGACAAGTTCTATAATCAAGACACATTGCTTAAGGTGAAAGAAGCATTCGGTGCAGAACCGGGTGACTTAATTCTAATCCTAAGCGGCGACGATGCAATGAAGACACGCAAGCAGCTGTGCGAATTACGTCTTGAAATGGGTAACCGCCTCGGTCTTCGTGACAAAAACAAGTTTGCATGCTTGTGGGTAGTAGATTTCCCGATGTTTGAATGGAGTGATGAGGAACAAAGACTTATGGCTATGCACCACCCGTTCACTCACCCTAAAGACGAGGACATAGCATTGCTTGACACTAACCCTGAAGCAGTGAGAGCAGATGCTTACGACATGGTAGTCAATGGTGTAGAAGTAGGCGGTGGTTCTATCCGTATCCACGACAGCAAACTTCAAGCAAAGATGTTCGAAATACTCGGATTTACTCCCGAACGCGCTCAAGAGCAATTCGGCTTCTTGATGAATGCCTTCAAGTTCGGTGCACCACCTCACGGAGGACTTGCTT
>JALEMF010000062.1 GCA_022768005.1 Bacteroidales bacterium
AGAAGATTCTTGACTTCATTAAGCAAAACTTCACTTTTCGCAACCTCGGTATCTACATCAGTCTGACAACGGGACTGCGCATCGGCGAAATCTGCGGACTAAAATGGTCGGACATAGACACGGACAAAGGTACTATCACCGTGAACCGCACCATAGAACGCATCTATATTGTAGGGGACGAGCACAAACACACGGAACTGGTCATCAATACACCCAAGACGAAGAACTCTTGCCGTGAGATACCCATGAGCAAGGAACTATTGGCTATGGCGAAGCCACTGAAAAAGGTGGTGAACACAGACTTTTATGTGCTGACCAACGAGGAGAAACCGACAGAGCCACGCACTTATCGCAACTACTACCATAGACTGATGAAACGCCTCGACATTCCACGTCTGAAATACCACGGACTGCGCCACAGCTTCGCCACTCGCTGCATTGAGAGCAACTGCGACTATAAGACCGTCAGTGTGCTGCTCGGTCATGCCAACATCACCACAACGCTCAACCTCTATGTGCATCCAAACATGGAACAGAAGAAGCGTTGCATCAGTAAAATGCTACGTTCAATAAAGAAATGGTAAACTCCACATTGCCTCGGAGGTATCTCCGGGGCTTTTTAGATAAGTCATATCTGTTTACACAGCAGACGGCTACACTTTGTGGTGCAGCCGTTAAGGAGAGCGGAAAGACAGGGATTCGAACCCTGGGTACCAAGATGGTACAACGGTTTTCGAGACCGCCCCGTTCGGCCACTCCGGCATCTTTCCTTCGTTTACTCGGCAAAGTTAAAGCAAATTTTATTACGTTGGGCGTTTTTTAACACTCTTTGCACCTTTAATTACTCTCAATTAAAGAAAAAAATGTAAATTTGCGGTATTAATTATTCGGGGGTGCTTTGCATCTTTAAGGGCAAGGCTGAGATTACACCCTAAGAACATGAGCGGGCAATGCTGCTTATGGAGAAAGAGGCGCTTATTTTACGTTAGCCTTCGCCCCGTGTAGATGAAAGTCCCTTTATCTTATTTTTTTGTAATGGCAAAACTTTATAAAACAGTACTTTCAATAGCGGGAAGCGATACTATAGGCGGCGCAGGTATTCAGGCGGATATTAAGACGTGTTGCTCTATTGGTACGTATGCGATGACTGTTATTACGGCTCTTACTGCTCAAAATACTATGGGCGTTAAAAGTGTGTTGGCTACACCTGCTCTGATGGTGAAGCAACAGCTTGATGCCGTTATGGCTGATGTTAAGCCTGATGCTGTAAAAATCGGTATGATCCCTGATGCTGACTGCGCTAATGTTATTGCAGATTTTCTTGAAGAATATTTACCGTTCAATGTTGTGGTTGACCCTGTTATGGTGGCTACTTCCGGTGACTCTTTGTCGTCTGATCCGGCTGTTGATGTGCTTAAAAAAAGGATTTTGCCTTTGGCATCAGTCGTTACTCCTAACATTCCGGAGGCTAAGGCTCTTACAGGTCTTGAAATATTCGGGATTGCGGATATGAAGGCTGCTGCAGTTAAGATAATGAATGATTTTAATAGTGCAAGTGTTCTTGTCAAAGGGGGACACCTGATTGATGATGACAATGTTTTGCTCAGAGACTATTTTATTGCTCACGACAAGCAAAACTGCACTTTTACTCACCCGAAAGTTGACACTGTCAATACTCATGGCACAGGCTGCTCGCTTTCAAGTGCGATTGCTTCATTTCTCGCAAAGGGCTGTTCTATCAAGACTGCTCTGCGTAATGCAATAAAGTGGGAGTACAAGGCTATATGTAAGGGCGCAAAATACGAATTCGGACATGGACATGGACCGATTAATCATATATTTAAAACCATATAAGGTATGAAAGTTACTATTAACGACGAAGTGAAAGATATTACGGCAGGTAAATCCGTTTCAGAACTTGTGGCTGAAATTTATCCTGACAAGAAAGGTGGAATTGCCGTTGCTGTTAATGATAAGATTGTCAGAAAACCGGATTGGGAGGCACATATCATTAATGAAGGTGATTCAATAGTAATAATCAATGCTGCTTATGGGGGCTGATTTTAAGATATTACTGTTTACGTCGCCGGATTCGGTGAAAGATGAGGCTGCATTACTGAATTTGTATCTTGAAAACGGACTTGATTATCTTCATATCCGAAAACCTCAATGGAGTAAAGACAGAGTAGGTGATTTGCTTTCGCAGATTCCGGCTTGTTTTCATCACAAGATTAAGATTCACGACCATTTCTCGCTTACTGACAGGTTCGATGTAGGTGTTTGCGTCAATTCAAGAAATCCTGTTGCTCCGGACCGTATCAGCCGTGTTTCTACCGGTTTTCATTCCATAAGTGAAACCTCTAATGCTGATAAGTACGACTATGCTACTATCTCACCGGTTGCCGATTCTATCAGTAAAACAGGATACGGCGCACAATCGTCACTGTTAGATGCTCCGAAACTCACCGGTGCAGGTAATCTTATTGCACTTGGGGGAATAAAGGTGAGTCAGTTAGGCGAAATGTGCGAAAGAGGATTTGCCGGCGCTGCAATTCTCGGTGATGTGTGGAATAACGGAAATAAAGCCGCACTCCTGAACGTCCTTCGCCGTAGAAATATGCGGTTACAGTTTATCACTAACGGAGAGACGGTGGAAGATACTGTCAGTCAATCATTAGCAGTGCTTGCAGGCGGCTGCCGGTGGATACAAATACGTATGAAAGATGCTCCCGTGGAGGCTATTACGGAAGTCATCTCGGAAGTTGCTCCGAAGTGTCATCAGGCAGGGTGTAATATTCTCGTTGATGACCACGTGGAAATTGCAGCAAAAGGAATTGTTGACGGTGTGCATCTCGGCAAGAAAGATATGAACCCCGTTGAAGCAAGAAAAATGCTGAACTCAACTTCTATTATCGGATTTACGGCTAATAGCACGGAAGATGTGAGAAATACGTTGGCACTGCCGGTGGATTACCTTGGAGTAGGACCGTTGAGGCAAACCACTACTAAGAAAAATGCTGCGTCTCCGCTGGGTATTGACACCTATCGCATACTTACGCCGGGGAGTGATTTTAATAAGCCGTACGTGGCGATAGGTGGTGTCACTGTTGGAGATATTGACTCGCTGATGACGGCAGGTGCTATGGGTGTAGCAGTTAGCGCAGCTGTCATTAAGGCTTCATCGCCCGTAGAGGAAACGCAAAAATTTATGAAAATTCTAAATCAATATAATAATTATCTATCATGGAAGATATATTAAAAATAGGAAATAAGGAATTTACTTCACGCCTTTTCGTAGGTACAGGTAAATTCTTGTCACCTGATAAAATGCAGGAGGCTGTTATTGCTTCACAGTCACAAATGATTACCGTGGCTATGAAACGTGTTAACATGATGAATGAGGCTACCGACGATATGCTCACACATATTAATCGTGAACACGTTCAACTCCTGCCTAACACTTCCGGCGTTCGTGATGCGCGTGAAGCTATTCTTGCCGCTCAGATGAGCCGTGAAATTTTCGGTACTGACTTTATTAAACTTGAAATTCACCCGGACCCGAAGTATCTTCTTCCTGACCCTGTTGAAACTTTGAAGGCTACCGAGGCACTTGCTAAGGAAGGTTTTATCGTACTTCCGTATATTCAAGCAGACCCAGTGCTTTGCAAACGTCTTGAGGAGGTTGGTGCAGCAGCCGTTATGCCTCTCGGTGCGCCGATTGGTACAAACAAGGGTATCCGTACACGTGATTTCCTTGAGATTATCATTGAGCAAAGTCAGGTACCTGTAGTTGTTGATGCAGGTCTTGGAGTACCGTCCCATGCTGCAGAAGCAATGGAAATGGGTGCTGATGCAGTACTCGTAAATACTGCAATAGCAGTGGCAGATGACCCTGTGATGATGGCAGATGCATTCCGCCTTGCAGTTATTGCCGGTCGTCAGGCTTATCTCGCAGGTCCGGGCGCAGTGTCAGGCCATGCAAATGCGTCGAGTCCGTTAACATCATTCCTTAACGAATAATACATACTATCAATTATGAAAATTTCAAATATAGACGTTTCTTCATATCCTAATTCCGAGAAAATTTACGTCAACGGTGAATTATTTCCGCAGATAAAAGTAGGTATGCGCAGAATCAATCTTTATCCAACCGTAAAGATTGAAAATGGCAAACGTGTGGAATACCCTAATGCACCTGTCACTGTTTACGACACAAGCGGCGTTTACACTGACCCTAATGTGAAACTTGATATCAAAAAGGGGGTGCCGCGTATCCGTCAACAGTGGATTGAGGACCGTAAAGATACCGTTGAATTACCTTCTATTACAAGTAAATACGGCCGTGCAAGGCTTGAAAATGAAAGTCTTGACGAAATCCGTTTTCCTGTCCAATATGCGCCGAGAGTGGCAAGTGAAGGCAAGCGTGTCACACAGATGCACTATGCGCGTGCGGGTGTTATCACTCCGGAAATGGAATATGTGGCAATCCGTGAAAACCTTAACAATAAGGAACTCGGAATAGAAAGTTATATTACTCCGGAATTCGTCCGTAATGAAATTGCCGAAGGGCGTGCTATTATCCCTGCAAACATCAATCACCCTGAAGCGGAACCAATGATTATCGGCAGTAAGTTTGCCGTAAAACTTAACACAAATATCGGTAACTCCGCTCTTTCTTCAGGTATTGAAGAAGAAATCTCAAAGGCTGTATGGAGCTGCTATTGGGGCGGTGATACGCTGATGGACCTTTCTACCGGTGATAATATCCACGAAACTCGTGAATGGATTATCCGTAACTGTCCTGTACCTGTTGGCACTGTGCCTATCTATCAAGCACTTGAAAAGGTGAACGGAAATGTCAAAAATCTTACTTGGGAAATTTATCGCGATACACTTATCGAACAGTGTGAGCAAGGTGTTGACTACTTCACTATACACGCCGGAGTTCTTCGTGAACATGCGAACCTCGTAGGCGAACGTCTCACAGGCTGTGTATCTCGCGGTGGCTCTATCATGACACAGTGGTGCGTGCTTCACAATGAGGAAAGTTTCCTCTACACTCACTTTGACGAAATATGTGAAATCCTTAATAAGTACGACGTGGCTGTTTCACTCGGCGACGGTATGCGCCCGGGTTCTACTCATGATGCTAACGACCGCAGCCAGTTCCTTGAACTTGACGTTCTCGGAGAACTTACCACAAAGGCTTGGGAACATGACGTGCAAGTACTTATTGAAGGTCCGGGTCACGTGCCTATGAATAAGATTGCAGAAAATATGTCACGCCAAAAATCTTCT
>JALEMF010000066.1 GCA_022768005.1 Bacteroidales bacterium
CACGAAACTTAGGCGGGTCTGATACTAAGATTATCAATCTAACTCAGAAACACATCAGAGGTCGTCTTGCCGAAGCACTTATGCTTCTCCGCGAAAATTACGGCTACGAAGATGATAATTCTACACTGAACATTTATCTCGCTCGTGAAGACCTCGCGAACTTATCCAATATGACTACGTCAAATGCTATACGTACGTTGTCAAGTTTCGTTGCTGAAAAACTCATAATTGTAGATGGTAGAAGGATTAAGATTCTAAATGAACCTACCCTCAGAAAAATCAGTAAGTTCGGATAATATATTTTTACACTCCAATGCCTGCAGATTACAGAAGAAAACCCGATTGGCTCAAAATAAAATTACCTAACGGCGCAAAATCCGCTCACGTGGTAGGTTTACTTAACAGACATTGCCTCCACACTATTTGCACAAGCGGTTTATGTCCTAATAGAGGAGAATGTTGGGAAAACGGTACTGCAACTTTTATGATTGGCGGAAACGTATGCACGAGAAGTTGTAAATTCTGCAATGTTGCTACGGGAAAACCTGCTGCGCTGAATACAAAAGAAATTGATGATATCGTAGAATCTATTAATGAACTCAAATTAAAACATATTGTTATCACATCTGTTGACAGAGACGATTTGCCGGATCTCGGAGCTTCACATTGGGCTGAGACCATACGTCAAATACACAATCAGTGTAAAGGTGTTACGATGGAAACTCTAATCCCTGATTTTCAAGGGAAGAAGGACTTGATAGATATTGTGATTAATGAACGTCCTGATATTATTTCTCATAATCTTGAGACAGTACGCCGCCTTACTCCTGACGTAAGATGCAAAGCCACTTACGACTGTTCATTAGGCGTATTAAAGCACGTTGCCGATGCCGGCATAAGGTCAAAATCCGGGATAATGCTCGGACTTGGTGAAACTGAAAATGAGGTACTGGAAACTATGGACGATTTACTGGCAGTTAATTGCCGAATTATGACTATCGGCCAGTATTTACAGCCTACTGAAAATCACTATACTGTACAAGAATATATCCACCCTGATGTATTTGCGCGATACGCAGTTATCGGAGAGCAAAAAGGCTTCCGACACATTGAAAGCGCACCGCTCGTAAGGTCAAGCTACCACGCTGAAAAGCATATTTTATAACAGTTTCAACAGCTCTTCAGTCAACTGTTTTTTTACTAAAGGCATATCCAAGTTATGCCCTACTTCCTTTGATAGTGAAGTAACAGGCTTGTCAAGGAATCCACATGGATTAATACGACTGAAATATGTCAGGTCCGTATTTACATTGAGTGCCAACCCATGCATCGTGACATAGCGACTGCATCTGATGCCTATAGCACAAATTTTGCGCTCATACGGAGTATTTTTTCCAATCCATACCCCCGTAGCACCATCTACTCGCTCCCCTATTACGCCATAAAGAGCAATAGCATTAATAACTGCTTGCTCCAGGATATTCACGTAGCCCTTAACTCCAATATTTCGTTTTGACAAATCTATTATCGGGTAAACAACAATTTGCCCCGGACCATGGTACGTGATATCACCGCCTCGCTTAATGCTGATACACTTTATTCCATTTGCATCAAGCCAAGAAGTATCTACAAGCAGATTATTCACATCAGCATGCACCCCCATTGTAAATACATGAGGGTGTTCAACTAATAATATTTTTTCGTCACTAATAGAGAGTCCTTGTTTTTTTTGAGAAATTCGTTCAAGGAAAAGGCTATTCTGAAGATTCAAAATCTTCTCATAGTCAGCAAGTCCGCAGTCAATGACGTCAATCATTATTTACTTATTTAAGTCAAGCCTTTCAAGACGGATAAGTTCTTCACCGTATTTATTCTTGAAAACAATAGTATTGTCATCAACTTTAAGACTATAATATGTTTCTTCAAGAGCAATTAGGAGTGATGTTTCTCCGGCAACGTCAGGACACATCATACGAGTTGAAATTAAGTTCTGGAATTGAACAGAGTTTGCCTTATCAGGGTC
>JALEMF010000120.1 GCA_022768005.1 Bacteroidales bacterium
GTCAATAAATTGCCCTTTCTTAATAGCGTAGTTTCCCCACAATAAGAATACAATATTATCGTGGTGATGTGCTATTTTATCAATTACTGCATCAGTGAACGTCTCCCACCCTTTTCTTTGATGAGAACCTGCAAGATGTGCTTCAACGGTCAGAGTTGCGTTCAGTAATAGTACGCCTTGCTTCGCCCACCTGCTTAAATCGCCGTCATTAGTCACCACTTTGCCAAAATCATTGCTTATCTCCTTGTAAATATTGATTAGTGACGGCGGCAAGGATATACCGGGATTTACAGAAAAGCAAAGTCCGTTCGCTTGACCGTCACCATGGTATGGATCCTGACCTATTATTACAACTTTGACATTGTCCACAGGACACGAGTCAAATGCTGCAAATATTTTTGACGCAGGAGGAAAAATGGTCTTGGAAGCGTATTCATTTTTTACGAATTTGACAAGTTCCTCGAAATAAGGTTTATCCCATTCATCTTTAAGTAACGTTTTCCAAGACGGTTCTATTTTGACATTCATCGTACAAATAATATTGATATGTGCTTGATTTGCAAATTTAGCAAAAAAAATGTAACTTTGCCCCTGTTTTAGGAAAAATGTTGCATCTGTAGTTCAATGGATAGAATAGGTGATTCCGGTTCTCCAGATTAGGGTTCGATTCCCTACAGATGTACCAAGAGCCTGTGATATCTTAACCCATGATTACAGGCTTTAATTTTGCAATAATAATTTATATGAGTAAATCCGGTCAGATAGACATGATAAATGGAGGAATATTGCGAAAAATTATCATTTTTGCCATTCCTCTGATTGCAAGCGGCGTACTTCAACAGTCTTTTAACTCTGTTGACGTCGCTGTCGTAGGAAGGTATGCCGGTCACCAAGCACTTGCGGCTGTTGGTAGCAATGGAATGGTGATAAGCATTATGATAAACTTATTTGTGGGAATTTCTGTTGGAGCAAATGTCGTTATAGCAAATTATATCGGTCAAAAAAATCAAGCTGGCATTCGTATGGCTATTCAGACCGTAGGAGTTGTAGCCATTGTCAGCGGAATAGCACTCTTATTTTTAGGGACTCTGCTCGCCCACCCTATCCTTGAATTAATGTCAACCCCTGATGACGTCATAGATTTGGCAACATTGTATCTCAGAATATACTTTCTCGGAATGCCGTTTATGATGATATTTAACTTCGGCAGCGCAATATTACGCAGTTTCGGAGATACTAAAAGTCCGTTTTACGCATTAATTGTTGCAGGAGTTATCAATATAGGCTTAAATTTACTGCTTGTAATTGTTTTCGGAATGACTGTTGACGGAGTTGCCATATCTACAGTAGTATCAAACGCCGTCAGTTCCGGCATAATACTGTATTTGCTTATTAAAAAAGATGCACCATACCATATTGACTTAAAAAAACTTGGTATAAGTCGCTCCGAACTTCTTAAAATGATGCAAATAGGTATTCCTGCCGGACTGCAAGGAATGGTATTTTCATTCGCTAATATTTTCATCCAGAGTACGATTAATACTTTCGGCTCTGATGCGGTCGCAGGAAGTGCGGCGGCACTGAATTATGAGTATTATTGCTACTTTATAATCAATGCTATAGGACAAGCTGCAGTAGCATTTATAAGTCAAAACTATGGTGCCGGAAATATGGAAAGATGCAGGAGGATTTATAAATACTGTATGATTTTAAGCCTTATAGGTTGTGGTATCCCTAATATTTTAATAGCTTGGCAGCACCATTTTTTCTTGAGTATATTTACAAACAGTGATGTGGTTATTGGCTATGGAACAATTCGCCTTGAATATGTTCTTATGCTGCAATTTATAGCAAGTAGTTATGAAATCAGCAGTGCCGCTATGCGTGGCTACGGCTATTCCATGACTCCTACTGTTCTTACCGTATTTGGAACTTGCGTATTAAGGCTCGCTTGGATTTATTTTGCGTTACCGTACGATAGGACTCTTGAGATGTTGTACTCTGTGTATCCTATATCTTGGGTTATTACCGGCATAATGGTGGTGTATGCTTATTTCAAAGTGTTGAAGAAAGTAAACAGTAAAGTCTTACGCAGTTAATATTTTCTTTTAGGATTCTTCGGGAACCACCCTTTTTTTACCCTATCCACTTGCTCAAAGAGTTCCTTTATTGTCCAAAAAGATGAGAAAGAAAAAACCCCGAGAAGCGTTGATAAAAAGATGTCACTGATAAAAATGGTCATAATGCCGCCTACGAGTCCGAGCAGTAGAAACACCCACCAATACTTTGTGCCGGTGTAATACTCTACTTTTATCACAATCGGATGAAAAAGTCCTATTATCAAGAATGTGCATATACCTATCGCAAGCCCTGCAAGATGATATTGCTGAAGAAAATCTGTCATAAAATGTTTAATCGTTGTTTCTTAAATGTTTTTTGTAAGCTGCAGCAAGTCTTATGTGATACTTTTTGGAGCGATATCGGGGACCATTGTAATAATAAGCAAAGGCTGACCAATTTTTTGCTCTAAGATATTTTATAAGGTCGCTGTTTATTAAAAATTTGGCAAATAATTCAAGCTGGTCGTGTTCTGAGCGACTCATCAGATATGCAAACTGATGTGGTGACTGCGCGCCGCACTTTTTCCAATTAAATCCTCCTATCTGAAACATTCCCCAAAATGTACTTTGGATAGCTATGCTTTCGTCTATCTCTGATGCAAGGGAAAGACGATTCGAATTTCGTTGCTGATGAGTCTGATTGGGCGCATCTGCCATTATTTTTGCGTAGGTCGTCTTATTTTGCCTTATCTTTTCAGGTTGCTTGGATATTAGTGAACGAAAAAATTTCCTGTCAAAATTAATTATCGGTTCTAACTGTGAATAAAAACCGCTGTGACTACTTCCTGCTTCTATATCCACCACTGCGTGAATAGCCGCCACTTCCACTCCAAGTTCATTAGCCACTTGACGAATATCATCTTCTGTAAGCCTGTAATTAGCCGGTGTTGCAAATCTCAATGAAGAAGTGAAGAAAATAGAATCAAACGCATGGTCAATGCTATCTTGATATTCTTCAATGGTCTTAAAAGCAAATAGCGATAATGGTGCCATTAATATCAGCACCATTATCGCTACTATGCGTCTAATATTTACTACTTTCGTAATAGTCAAATGGTCGTGGATTAATTATTTACCTGCAACCTTTTCTATAACTCTGCGAAGTTGTTCCCAGAAGTGTTCAACCGCTACGATATTCATCTTTTCAGATGGAGAGTGAACACCACGCAATGTCGGTCCGAATGAAACCATATCAAGATCAGGGAAAACAGATTTGAAGAGACCACATTCAAGACCGGCATGAATTGCTTTGATTGCCGGTTTAATGCCATATAATTCTTCGTATGCGTCACATGCAATCTTCAGGATTGGGGAATCCATGTTAGGCTGCCAACCCGGATAACCATCTCCATGAGTTACTTTTGCACCTGCGAGCTGGAATACGGCTTCTACTTGATGTGCGATATCCCATTTACGTGATTCAACGGAGCTACGCTGAGAAGTGGTAACGAGAATTTCGTTTTCGCCTACCATCTTAACTGAAGCCAAGTTCGTTGATGTTTCTACAAGACCTTCAAGGTCGCGGCTCATAGACACAACTCCGTGAGGTGCACAGTACAATGCACGAATAACGTTTGTTGCAGTTTCTGAATCAACACATCTTTCAGGAAGTTCAACACTCTCAAGGTCAATTTCAAGTGTAGGTTCTATACCTTTGTATTCATTGTCAATGTCAGCAATAAAATTGTTGACAGCAATGCGCACGGCTTCTTTATCAGCAGATGGAACGCCGAATATAGCGCGTGCTTCACGAGCTATTGCATTTCTCAAGTTACCGCCATCGATTTCTATAAGTGCGAGTTCGTGTTTTGACTGAATATTCCACAAGAAACGTGCCAATAACTTGTTCGCACATGCTCTGCCTAAGTGAATATCGCCACCTGAGTGACCGCCAAGACCTTTAGTGATTACTATTTTGAAGTAGGTAAAGTCAGTCGGAGCCATTGACGGCTTATATGTGAAGTGACAAGTTGTATCAACACCACCGGCACAACCTACATATACTTCTGCATCATCTTCAGAGTCAAGGTTCAAGAGGATTTTTCCGGTAATCATATCTTTTTGGAGACCGAAAGCACCTGTCATACCTGTTTCTTCATCTACTGTGAAAAGGACTTCAAGAGGACCGTGTACAAGATCCGGGTCAATTAGAGCGGCAAGTGATGCAGCAACACCAATACCATTATCAGCACCAAGTGTAGTGCCATCAGCTCTTACCCATTCTCCGTCAACAATAGTATGAATAGGACTATTTTCAAAATCGAATGATTTGTCGTTGGATTCGCATACCATATCCATGTGTCCTTGCAGGATAATACCCGGAGCATCTTCGTGTCCCGGTGTTGCCGGCTTGGACATTACTACGTTTCCTACAGCATCTGTTTTTGCAGCAATGCCATGCTTTGCAGCAAAGTCAAGCAAGAACTGACGGATTTTTCCTTCTTTCTTTGATGGACGCGGAACTTTGGTAATCTGGTCAAAAATTTGGAAGACCAAAGCGGGTTGTAAATCTTTTACTTCCATAGTTGTTTTATTTTAGTAATGTAAAATCTTAAAAGT
>JALEMF010000067.1 GCA_022768005.1 Bacteroidales bacterium
CTGATGTTGATAAGGCAAAACTTATCCTTAACGACATCGTCAAATACTACAACGTCAGAGGTGTAGAGCAAAGAAGTGAACAATCACGTCTTACTCTTGACTTCCTTGATTCACGTATTCAACTCATTGCTCAAGACTTGACGGATTCTGAAGCAGATGTGGAGGGATATAAAAAAAATCAAGGTATTGTAGATGTTGCAACAGAGGCTACTTATCAGACTACAAAGAAAGGTAAATTCGAGGGCGAGCTTGTTCAAGCTGAGATTGACCTCAATATAATGCAGATGACTAAGGAATTCCTTGCAGACAGCAAAAATAAATACGAATTAATTCCTACGACGGTGTCTGATGAAACGGTAAAAGCAGGTATTACCAATTACAATGAATTGGTGCTTTCACGTATGAATCTTGTTCGCACTGCGAAAGAGGGCAACATCGCACTTTCAAAGATGAACGACAGGATAGATGCACTCCGTGCAAATATTAATACGTCACTTGACCGCGCAATTGCTCAGCAGAATAAGGTCATCAGCGATATGAGACTTCAACTTGGTGTTACTGACTCTCGCTTGGGTAATATTCCTACTCAAGAACGTCAGTACCGTGATATCAAGCGTAAACAAACAATCAAGGAACAACTTTACTTATTCCTAATGCAGAGACGTGAAGATACCGCGCTTATGATTGCAAATACTACACCTAAGGGCGTAATCGTAGATAAGGCATTCTCCCTTTCAGAGCCAGTCACGATGAAGAAGAGAATGATACTGCTTCTTGCGTTTGTTTTCTCTCTTATCTTGCCTCCTTTAATTCTCGTTATCAAGAAAGTTCTTCGCAATAAGTTTGACACTAAAGATGAACTCAAAAAACTTACAGACATTCCTGTTATCGGTGAAATCTGTAAGGATAACACGGGTGATAATATAGTGGTTAAGCAAGGTAGCGTATCCACAGTCGCAGAATTGTTCAGAGCGGTACGTTCTAATTTACAACAGTTCTTCTTGTCGGGTGAAGATGATAAGGTTGTACTTATGACGTCAACAGTGTCAGGTGAAGGAAAATCCTTCGTGTCAGTTAACTTGGCACAAACATTGGCTATTACGAATAATGATTTGAAGGTGTTGCTCGTAGGAATGGATATCCGTAAGCCGAGAATTGCAGAATACTTATCTATTTCTTCATCAAAAGGTCTTACGGATTACGTAGCAAGAACCGGAATGAACTTAGATGATGTAATACAAAAGAATCCTAACGGACTTGCATTTGACGTTATTACTTCCGGTCCTATTCCACCGAATCCGGCAGAACTTCTATTGAGTCAAAGAGTAGATGATATGTTTGCGGAATTGCGCAAGAGATATGATTATATAGTAGTAGATACAGCACCTGTAGGACTTGTATCGGATACATTGACATTATCTCGTATCGGTGATGCAACAATCTACGTCTGCCGTGCAAACTATACTACCAAGACTGATATTCAATACGCTAACTCAATATACGAAGAAGGCCGCTTGAAGAAAATGTCTATTATTCTTAATGATACTATAGTCCGTAAAGGTTACGGATACGGTTACGGAGAGAATAGAGAATCTCAAAAGTAAAATTAAGTGTGTTAAATTCAATAAGATGATAGAAAAAGGTCCATTAATATACAGGATATTTCTTATAATCTTTTGGGTGGGAACGTGCCTCGGATTTGTGGCCGAGGACTTGTTTCCGCCCTTGAATTCAATGCGCTCTTATATATTTATTGTTCTTGATTTATTGATTGTAACAGCCGGAGTTCTTGCAGTAAAGAAAAAATGGCAGAAATGGTCAATAATCTTTTTCTTCTGTTTGGCTTTTTTATCAACGATAATTATTAATAAGTACACGAATGTTGTATTTATTAACGGTTGTCGAGACTTCTTCGGTCTGTTGTTTATATTGCCGATTGTTTACTATCTGCATAATAATGATGAGCAGTACCATTTCGTCAGCAAATTCGATAAACACTTAAAGGCGTTTCTTTTTGTGCAATGCTTTTGCACCGTAGTCCAATTTGCAAAACACGGCGCCGGAGACTTCGTGGGCGGTTCATTCGGTAACGGGTATTCCGGAGTGTTGTCAATGGTGATATATATGACATCATTTTACTTGATGAACAAGAATTTTGACAGGGCGCATTACTTTGCATCTTTGAAGAAAAATTGGGTATTGATATTTTTATTGTATCCGACATTCCTGAATGAGACAAAGGCAAGTTTTATATATCTTTTTGCTTACCTTGTATTGCTGAATAAAGTGGAATTCAAGACAGTACTGAAACTGCTTTCATTCTCTCCGGTAATTTTTGGTGTATTCTTTGGTTTATTTTACCTGTATTCCGTGATTACGGAGCAGGACTTTGACGAACTCACGGGAGAAGAATTTTATCAGGCTTATCTTGTAGGCGAAGATCCTGATGAACTGATTGAAATATGCCAATTGTATTACGAAGGGGCATTTGATAATGAAGATGAAAACGTATGGGCAACGGACTTGCCTCGTTTTACCAAGATTTTACTATTGGGCAATGTGCTTGAGGATTCCAAGGGTGGTTTGCTTTTAGGTGAAGGAGTGGGTCAGATGAAAGGAAATACGGTTCTGTCCAAGACACGTTTTGCTGAAAAGTACGAGTGGTACCTTGTAGGTTCAAGAACATTTGTAATGACGTGTGTAATACAAATAGGCATAATCGGCTTTTGTTGGTTCTTGTTTGTCTTATTCAAGTCACTTTCATTCAGGAAT
Organism: Bacteroidales bacterium; assembly: GCA_022768005.1. GTDB lineage: Bacteria > Bacteroidota > Bacteroidia > Bacteroidales > Muribaculaceae > CAJUPY01. The sequence goes on from JALEMF010000067.1 coordinate 2,773, forward strand.
AATAAGTCAATCACATCATTTAATGTAAAGCTTTATTTGCTAATGTTTGCACTGTTTATGTTTATATATAATGATGCATTTCAGAATGCATTCTTCTGTATATTCTATTTCTACATAGCAGCATCAACAGTGAATATGACAAATAATCCTTTATTAGAAGAAAGTAGTGAATTAGCACAATCAAATGTCTGATTACTCTGAAAATAATAAGCGAATAGCCAAAAACACTCTGTTTCTGTATTTCAGAATGTTTTTATTAATGGCAGTGTCACTTTACACTGTCAGACTTCTTCTCATAGAATTAGGTGTAGAGGACTACGGCATATATAATGTGGTAGGCGGAATAGTAATTCTATTTACATTTTTGAATAACGCCGTCACTCAATCCACTCAGAGGTACCTTGCCTTCTATTTAGGTAAGAAAGATGAAGAAACTTTAAGCAAAGTTTTCTCAATGAGCATTAATATTTTTTTATTGATGCTGCTTGTGGTATTTATTCTTTCTGAGACGGTGGGATTATGGTTTCTGAATTATTGCCTTGTGTTTCCGGAAGAAAGAATGCTTGAAGTAAACTTAACTTATCAGGTTACAATAATATCTTTTATGTTTCAGTTTATGCAGATACCTCACAGGGCTGCTATAATTGCGCATGAAAGGATGTCGTTTTATGCGTACTTGAGTATATTTGAGGTTTTTCTCAAGTTAGGTTCAGTCCTTGTGCTTGTGTTTTTTACAAAGTACAGAATTCTGGTATATTCAATAGCGCTAATGCTATGTACACTGTTTATCCTTAGTTTCTATTCAGTGTATTGCAGAAAGCATTTTAAGGAGTGTATATACCACAAAATTTGGAATCAGAGTCTGTTTAAGGAGTTAACAAAGTTTTATGGCTGGAATATGCTTGAAGGCGTAGGTCAGGTAGCAGCCACGCAGGGTTTCAATATGCTGTTTAATATCTTCTGCTCTATAATTGTTAATGCTGCACTTGCGATATGCAATCAAGTAGTGGTGGCTGTCAACGCATTTTTGACAAACTTCCTTGTAGCATTTAACCCTCAGATAGTAAAGAGCTATGCATCGGGAGATAGAGAATATTTTCTGACACTTGTATTTAAATGCTCAAAGTTCGCATTCGGACTTATGACGGTAATATGTATTCCGGCGATATTTTATTGTAACCAATATCTTGATTTTTGGCTTGATGAAGTTCCGGATTATACAGTAAGATTTGTACAAATAATGATGGCATTTTTGCTGATAGATGCACTTTCAGGACCACTGTGGACTTCGGCACAAGCGATAGGGCGATTGAAGGTGTACAGCACTCTGATGTCGGTATTATTGCTCCTGAATATCCCGATAGCTTATTTGTTGCTTAAATTAGATATTTCACCTGTTTGGGTAATAGCTGTAAGACTGTTTCAGAATATCGCAACTCATGCGACAAGGATACTATACTTGAGAAAAATGATAACATTCCCGGTAATGGACTATTTGTTAAAAGTAATGTTGCCTGCATTGTTGACCTTATTGGTATCAATTCCTGTAGTATACGGAATATCGTTGTACAGCACATCACTTAATATGACATTTTTATTGACCATAATGAGCGTTGTATGCCTTTTGGCAATATGCTACTTTATTTTGCTTGATAAGAGTGAACGACATTTTGTAGTGGACAAAACGGCAAAAGTTTTCCATAAATTTCGCCACTAAAATTAGTGTATAATTGTTATGCAACCGCTATTGTCTGTAATAATACCCGTTTATAAGGTAGAAAAATATCTTGATGAGTGTGTCGCATCTGTTATCAATCAGTCATACAGAAATCTTGAGATAATTTTGGTTGATGATGGAAGCCCGGATAATTGTGGTATACTGTGTGATGCTTGGGCAGAAAAAGATAGTAGGATAAAAGTAATACATAAGCAAAATCAGGGGCTTGGATATGCTCGCAATTCAGGAATTGATGCAGCAGCAGGTGTGTATATGACATTCCTTGACAGTGATGACTATGTGAATGAAATGATGTACGAACGCTTGATGGTTACAGCAGTTTCCAATAATTCCGATATCGCTGTCTGCGGATATAATGTAATATCATCAACAGGCGAAGTACGAGCGTATTCCGATTTCTTGCAACCTGAAGTTTTTGAAAGAGAAGATATTATTTCACTTTCGCAGGACTTTATCAGGCATAAAGGAAATTTGGCATCACACTATGAGATAGCGTGTCGCGCCGTATTTAAGCGCTCTGCAATCACTGCTCGTTTTTTATCAGAAAGAGAAATAGTAGCAGAAGATTATCACTTCCAAATAGCGGCAGTACTTTGTGCTTCAAAAGTGTCTTTTATTCCGGATGCATTGTTTAACTACAGATACAATTCTCTTGGACTTTCCAAAACATTTTCATTTGACAAGTATAGAAAAGCTCCGAAGTTGGTGTCTGAGCTTAACAAGCTTTACAAAAAATATGATATGCCACATGCAGGTGATTATTGTATGCTTATGATGACGTTTACTACCATAAAACAGATATATTCAGTGATTTCTGATAAATCCGAGCGTAAGAGACTTATTAAACAAATGGCAGAAAATCCGGTGTGGAATGAAATTGAAATATCATATTCGGGATTATCACTAAAGGAAAAATTAATTTATTTTTCAATGCAGCATCGACTACCGGCACTGCTTTCTTATGTTATGAACTTTAATTATGCCTTGAAAGGCTTGAAATAAACGAACTATGGAACTACCTGTATTGAGTGTTATTATCCCTGTATATAACGTAGAAAAATATTTAGATGAGTGTGTGAATAGTATTGTCAATCAGTCATACAAAAATCTTGAGATAATTCTTGTAGATGACGGCAGTACTGATAAGTCCGGTGCTATCTGTGATGAGTGGCGAAATAAAGATTCGCGCATAAAGGTGGTGCATAAGGCAAATGCAGGTTCCGGCTATGCGAGAAACTCCGGTATTGAAGTTGCTGAAGGCGATTTTGTGGCATTTGTTGACAGCGATGATTTTATAGATAAAGATATGTACCAAGACTTGATGTCCATCGCAATTTCGGATAGGAGTGATATCGTATATAGCGGAGGATTTGATAAGTACCTTACAGACGGCAGTTATAATATAGTTCGAGATATTCATGAGAAAATCAGTGTTGAAGGAAAGGACCTGAATACTTTTGCACTTGCATTTGTATCGCCGGCAAATAAGTATGCAAACAGGACATTGATTATGTCTCCTTGCCGAGCAATATACTCAACTAAAGTAATTCCTCACTTTTTGTCTGAAAGAATTGTGGCAAGTGAAGATCTGCCGTTTAATATAGAGGCGGTACTCAACTCCAAGAGAATAACTTGTACACCGAAAGTGTATTATAAGTACAGATACAATGACACCAGTCTTACTCGTACATTCAGGTTCGATAAATACTATAAATACAAGAAACTGAGAATGACTGTAAACAATATTATCAGCAGTAGAAATTTAAGTTACTCTGCGGATTACTGTATGCTGGTGATAACTGTGGATACTATTCGTGCATTGTATTTCGCTAATGTGAAATATGCAGATAGAAAGAAGTACATTGAAGAGATAGTTTCTGATAGTATTTGGGACGAAACTAAGATTGATAAATCAGGATTGTCTGCAGGCTATAGGTGCTTGTATTCAATGTTGAAATCTCATTCCAAATGTATGTTGCTTGCAATCGCCGAAATGTATTACTTCATCCGCAAGCGCTTGGCTCACTAAGCGTCTTTCAGGATAGAAACGTACAAGTCGTATAATTGTTTTGTGACACTTTCCGGATAAAACGGAAATACCATTTTAAGTCCGGCTGCTCCATGGATTGTAATGTCTTGAGGATTGTCTATGTAATGCTTTATAGCGTCAAACATAGCCGCTTTGTCTCCGGGCTCTGTAAGGAATCCGTTTTCTCCGTTTTTGATGATGCTCGGAATACCTCCAACGGTAGTGGATATGACAGCCTTTGAATAAGCCATTGCTTCAAGAATTGATATAGGAAGTCCTTCATTATAAGACGGTAACATCAGTATATCACTATTAGCCAATAGTTCAAATTTTTTGCGACCGGATATCCAACCGATGTACTTTACCATATTCTGTAATCTGTGCTGCTCTATTATGGATTTTAACTTTTCTATTTCCCCATTTCCTCCGATAATCAGTTCAATCTTATTATCTAAAAAGTCCTTATTATCTGTTATCACGTCAAGAAGGTCAAATATACCTTTGCGATAACCGATATGTCCGAGAAACAGCAATCTGATATTGTTATGCTTTTCAGTCCGGATTGAGTTATCGGCGTGAGCTACAATATTGTTTATGATTGATACGTTTTTGTACCCGAAAGTTTGCTCAAAATATTCTTTCCACACAGAAGAAAGTACCACGATAGAGTCACATTTATCCAATGTCTTTCTGATAACGTCTATTCCGCGTTTGGCGTAATACTCTTTCGTCTCTCCACCGTGATTATGGAAAATGATTTTATATCCGAGAATTTTGCCCCAGGAAATGATTAGGGACTTTCTTATGAATGATTTTCCTGTTGCACCGTGAATATGCAATATTCTGTATCCGAGAACGTACTTATAAACGAGAAGAGCTGTCAAAAGGTATATAAGATAGAACAAACCTGCAAGAGTGCCGTGTCTGCTATTTGATTGCAGATAGTGAAACTCAGGCAAATTATCACTATAAGTCTTCAAAACTGCGGAAATACCGCCTTTACCATTGATGTCCGGTCCTATATATATGGTTCTGTCAAATATTTCGTTCATAATGATGTATATAATATATGACAAATATACGAATATTTTCAAAATTTTGAGTAATTTTGTATTATAAAAGGTATTACATTATGATTTTATCAAAAATATTAGCAAAATTCTTTGCAAAACACCCTGAATTGCTTTGGAATATACGTTCATTTAAACATTTCAAGCATACTATTGACTTTGATAATCCGAGAAATTTATATGAATTTATCGCTGCTTCCGCACTTAAAAACGGGAACAATGAAATGTGGATAAAATTGGCGGATAAATATGCTGTCCGTGATTATGTTAAAGAAACTATAGGTGAAGAATATCTAATTCCGCTATTGGGCAAGTGGAATAGTCCTGATGAAATAGATTTTGATGCTTTACCTGATAAGTTTGTTCTAAAGACTAACAATAGTTGCACTACTAATATTATGGTTAAAGATAAAAAGAATATTGATGTTGAGAGTGTTAAGAAAAAACTTGCTAAATGGCTTGAATATCCTTACGGTGCTTTGACTGCTCAGCCTCATTATACTCATATAAAACCGTGTATTATCGCTGAACAGTTTATGGAACAGGGTGAGGGGTTCATCAGCCTTGTGGATTACAAATTCTATTGCGCTAATGGTGAGATATGCTGGATATCTGTTATTTCAGAGAGAAAACCGGGTATGCACCTATGTCCGGCTATCACTTTTGACTCTGATTGGAACAGGCGTGCCGACGTTACTCGTCAAGATATGCTTACTGATAAAGATTTCCCGAAACCTGAATGTTTTGAAGAATTGAAGCGTATGGTGCTTAAATACGCTAAACTGTTTGATTTTATAAGAATTGATTTTTACGTCATCAATGGTAAACCGTATTTCGGTGAATTTACATTTACACCTAACGTAATAGATCAATTGTCTCCGAAAGGAATGAATTTTATGTTTGATATGCTTAAAAATAAATAGCCTGTCAATAAACAGGTTCTATATCCCTTTTCCGAATTCTTCGTGCATCTTTTTAAAGCGAGAGGCAGAGTCAGGTCCAAGTTTTTCCATTGACTTAATGACTTTGTCCAGTGGTTTTCGTTCCATGTCGCCGGATTTGGAATAAAATTTGTCGGCATAGCAAATCAGTCTTTCCAAAAGAGTTTCCGGAAGATAGTCCTTAGGTGGTAGAGGCAGATTGTTTGCAATAATGTCTTCCGCAGTAAGACCGGCGCCGGTGTGATGCTCTGCAACTCGTGCGATTTCTTCCGGATAGCCTTCATCACGGAGTAAAACGCCACCTAAAAGTCCATGCCTCAGATAGTGCTCACTGCCATGACAATCAATACTTTCTGCATCTGTCAGAAAAATGCCGATGTCGTGAAGCATACCTGCAGTTTCTATTTCTTCATCATTTAGCGGTAAATTTAATTTATGACTTATGCTCAGAGCAAGGTCAGAAACTTGACGACAATGCCGGATATAAATATCCCGTCGGTGACTGCCGACGGGATAATATTTGTCAATGATTATTTTGTAATCTTTCATTAATCAAGAATTGTGTTCCAGCCGTGAGTGTCTTCAACTTCACCAAGTTGGATAGCACGCAGCTGATTGTAAAGTTTAGTGGTGATAGGACCGGGTTTGCCGTCTTTTGCAACTACGTATTTAACACCGGTGTCAAGGTCATCAATTTCAGCAACAGGAGAAGCTACGGCAGCTGTACCGCAAGCGGCAGCTTCTTGAATTTCAGAAAGTTCCTCGATAGGAATATGACGACATTCAACGTCAATACCAAAGTCTTTAGCAATCTGCTGGAGAGACTTATTAGTGATTGAAGGCAAAATTGATTCGGAAGCCGGTGTGATGTATTTACCATCTTTGATAGCAAAGAAGTTTGCAGGACCACATTCGTCAAGATACTTCTTTTCTTTAGGGTCAAGGTAAAGCACTGCGGAGTATCCGAGTGAGTGAGCTCTTTCACCTGCTTCAAGGCTTGCAGCGTAATTACCGCCAACTTTCCATCTACCTGTACCTTTTGGTGCAACACGGTCAAATTCTCTCATTATGCAGATGTTAGTCGGCTTAAATCCTTCTTTGAAGTACGGACCTACAGGGCTGACCATAATCATGAACATATAATCCTTAGCCGGTTTAACTCCGATATTAGCAGTCATACCGAGTTCGATAGGACGAATGTAAAGTGAAGCTCCTGTGCCGTAAGGCGGGATAAAACGTTCGTTAAGTTTTACTACCTTCTTTACCATTTCTTCAAAAAGTTCAACAGGAACAGGTGCCATCTTAATGCCTTCAGCAGACTGACGGATTCTTTCAGCATTTTCATTTACTCTGAAAATACGGATTTTACCATCTTTGCCGCGGAATGCTTTGAGTCCTTCAAAAATTTCCTGACCGTAATGGAGTGCAGTAGCTGCCATGTGGATATTAATAATATCAGAAGAAGATACTTCAATTTCGCCCCATTTACCGTCTTTGTAATAGCAGCGAACATTATAATCGGTAGGGATATATCCGAACCCGATATTGCTCCAATCTAATTCCTTATTTGCCATAATTATCTTGTTTAAATATAATATGTATTTATTGCATTGTAAAAGATGATTGGTCTTTTCACATACAATACAAAGATACAAATATTTAACGTTCTAATTGTAATAATTGTTTAGAAAATATGTTGTTTAACATGTTTTTTGCACACTATGATTACTGCTGTGCAAAAAATGTTGCTATTTTATCAATGATTCTTTCGCAAGCATGTCCATCGCCGTAAGGATTTGCGATGTGAGTATTTTTGTGGTAGAAATCTTTATCGTCAAGGAATCGAGATGCGGTATCTACGATTAGTTGTCGGTCAGTACCCACGAGGCGAATTGTACCGGCATCTAATGCTTCAGGACGTTCGGTAACTTCACGCATCACAATGACGGGCTTGCCTAATGACGGAGCTTCCTCCTGAATACCACCGCTGTCAGTAAGGATTATATAAGATTTCTCCATTAGATATACGAAGTAGAGGTATTCAAGCGGTTCTATAAAAAATACGTTTTTGTGTTCAATAGAGCCGAACGTTTCTTTGATCGGCTTGCGAACGTTAGGATTCAAGTGCATCGGGTACACAAAGTCCGTGTCAGGATATTTCTGAGATAACTCCTTGATAGCAGCGCATATATGCTGAAATCCGTCACCGAAGTTTTCTCTTCTGTGTCCGGTGATTAGCACGAGTTTTTTGTCGGAGTCAAGGCGTGAGACGTCGTACCCGGCATCGGTGATAGTGTTTCTGATGGCAACTTCAAGCGACTTGTCTGAATTTATTTTTGCCACAACGGTCTTGAGCGCATCAATTACCGTATTACCTGTAACTGCAATATGATCTTTATTTACACCTTCACTCAGCAGATTGTTTTGGCTGCGTGTAGTAGGGGAGAAATGGAGTGTGGCAATACGTCCTGTAATCTGTCTGTTCATTTCTTCAGGCCAAGGAGAGTAGATATTGTACGTTCTGAGTCGTGCTTCAACGTGTCCTACCGGAATTTGTGCGTAAAATGCACTAAGTGCTGCGGCGGTAGATGTAGAAGTGTCTCCATGAACGAGAACAATATCAGGTTTAGCCTCTTTCAGTACGTCTCGCATACCTGTCAGGATACGAGATGTTACATCGTAAAGGTCCTGACCTTGTTTCATTATATTGAGGTCGTATTGTGGCTTAATTTCAAATAGTTGAAGCACTTGGTCCAACATTTCACGGTGTTGTCCTGTAACTGCAACAATCGTTTCAAATCGACTGTCTTTTTCCAATGCTTTAACAAGCGGTGCCATTTTTATTGCTTCAGGACGAGTCCCGAAGATGAGCATAATGCGTTTAGTTTCCAAGGCTATTAAAGTTTATTTAGTAGATAACGATATGTAAAGATTGCATAGTTAAACTGACGTCTCCAGCGAGAAGGGTTTTTAATGAATCGATACATAAATTCAATTCCGAGATTTTGCCAAATTTTCGGTGCGCGCTTTACGTTTCCTGTATATACATCGTAACTGCCTCCGAGTCCGACATAGACAGCTCCCGGGCACACTTCTTTAAGTTGTTCCATAAGGAATTCCTGTTTTGGTGTACCCATAGCCACAAATACGGCTTGAGGCTGTTTTTCTTTTATGTCTGCAATCAGTTTTTCTTTATCTTCATCAGTCTTGATAAAACCGTCTCGGTGTCCCACAATATTAATATCGGGATATTCAGTCTTTAATTTCTCTATGGTTTGCCTGTGAGTTTCCGGACTTGCACCGATGATATAGAATTTCCAATCTTTGTGGTGGCGCTCAATGATATGAAGCCACAATTCACACCCCGGAAGACGGACGGTGTCAGTGAGACCTTTGCGACGAAGAACTTTGACAGCACCGAAGCCATCGCAATAACCGGTGTTATTGTTAATCAGTGCCTTAAGTTTATCAGAAGCGGAAATGATTTTTTCAGCATTAATAGCCACATAGATAGACGGATTGCTATCTATGTGGTCAAGCATATCATTCCATGACGTAAATGTAAAAGTACGTATGTCGTTGATGTTACGATGTTCTCTTGTCATGATTAATTTATCGGCGGAAAATTCCACAGAAATCAAGTATTACTTTGTTATCGTCCCATTTCAATTCTTTGAATGGAGTGTGTGCAGTGAGGAATGCTACAATATCTGCTTTAGCGTATGCTTCATCGTAAGGTGTAAGTTTGAATTTGTCGTGGCTTGCGATGTTTGGTTCTACAACGAGTACTTCACAGTCCTTAAATTGGTCGTAAATGTCAGACGCAATTTGTTTTGCCGGAGATTCGCGCAAGTCGTCGATGTTCGGTTTGAATGCAAGTCCCATCATAGCAACTACCGGCTTTTTGTGGTTGTTAACTTCAAATTCGAGAATAGCATTTTTAACTTTTTCTACACACCAAAGTGCCTTGTAGTTGTTCACACTGCGAGCTTCAGCTATCATCTTTGCTTCCTCAGGGAATTGAGCTGTGATGAAATACGGGTCAACTGCAATACAGTGTCCGCCTACACCGCAACCGGGCTGTAGAATGTTGACGCGCGGGTGTTTGTTTGCAAGGTTTATAAGTTCCCAAACGTTTATGCCTGCTTTATCGCAGATGAGTGAAAGTTCGTTTGCGAATGCAATTTGCACATCGCGAGAAGAGTTTTCAGTCAATTTACACATTTCAGCAGTTCTGGCATTCGTAGGGTGAAGAGTGCCTTTCACGAACTGAGAATAAAATTCAATAGCTTTTTTAGTGGAAGCTTCGTCAATACCGCCGATAACTCGGTCGTTGTGAACCAATTCGTAAATCACGTTGCCCGGCAATACACGTTCGGGACAATAAGCAATGTAAAGTTTGCCCTTTAATTCCGGTCTTTCTTTAAAGATTATGTCAGCCATAATCTCGGTAGTTCCAACAGGCGATGTTGATTCAATGACGTACAAGTCACCTTCTTTCAAGAATGGAATAACGGCTCTTGTAGCAGCTTCAACGTATGAAATATCAGGTTGATGTTCACCCTTGAAAGGGGTCGGAACAACCATAAAATAAGCATCGCTTACCTCGGGAGTGGTAGAGGCGTGAAATTTACCGGATTTAATTACTTCTTGGAGCATTTCTTCCATACCGGGTTCAATAATGTGTAAGTGACCTTGATTAGTCATTTCCACAACTTTGCTATTGATGTCAACTCCGACTACATCTACGTTTCCTTGACGAGCTGCAATGATAGCAGTAGGAAGTCCGATGTAGCCTAAGCCCATAAAACATGCTTTCATATCTATTTTTCTATATTAGGTTAGCAAAATCGGATTATAAGTCCTCATTTGCTTAGCGTTTGTTAATATTCAAGTTAGAATTAAAGTAACTGATTGTATATAATATAAAATGTGTATCCAAATATTTTTTAGACTTTTTGCTTTTAGCCTCTTTTCTTGATTTTCTGACTTTGCCTTTCTTTGATTTAGTGGCAAAAGGATTGATTTTTCCAATAGAATCTTCGTCTTTACGAGATAGTCTGGGATCTTCAAGAAGAAGGTCTAATTGCTTTTTGTCAATATCCGCACGTGCGATAGAGACTGTCACTTTATCACCGAGACGGAATCTGAGTCCTTTTCTGCGTCCAACGAGACAGAAATTTTTTTCATCAAAATCGTAATAGTCATCGCCAAGGTCTCTTACTGAAACCAAGCCTTCGCACTTGTTAGCATCAAGTTCCACGAATAGTCCCCATTCAGTAACACCTGAAATAATACCGGTGTAAGTTTCTCCGAGATGGTCGTGCATGTATTCAACTTGCTTGTACTTGATAGAAGCACGTTCCGCAGTAGCGGCAAGTTGTTCCATATCAGAAGAGTGCTTACATTCGTCTTCAAGTTTTGCAGCATTCACGCTACGTCCGCCGGAAAGGTATTTTTCAAGCAATCTGTGTACCATCATATCCGGATAGCGGCGGATAGGAGAGGTGAAGTGCGTATAGTAGTCAAAACCTAATCCGTAGTGACCGATATTAACGGTTGTATAAATGGCTTTTGCCATAGAGCGTACGGCAAGAGTGGAAAGTAAATTTTCTTCGCCTTTACCTTTGATTTCCACGAGCATTTTGTTCAATGACTTGTTTATTTCCTTACTTGAACCAGACGTCTTAAGCTTATATCCGAAAGTGCGGCTTAAAGTAGCCAAGTCGGAAAGTTTAGTTTCATCAGGTTTGTCGTGTACACGGTAAACGAATGCTTTCGGTTTCTTTTTTCCTGCCGATTTGCCGATGGTTTGAGCAACCGTCTTATTAGCCAAGAGCATAAACTCTTCAATGAGTTTGTTTGCATCTTTGGATTCTTTGAAATAGACAGCGGTAGGGTGTCCTTTATCGTCGATTTCAAAACGCACTTCTACGCGGTCAAAGTCAACGGAGCCGTTTTCAAAACGTTCTTTACGCAGAACTTTGGCAAGTCCGTTTAGAATGATTATTTCTTCTCCGCAGGGTACGTCGCTAAGTTGCTTTTCAATAATTTCCTGTGCTTCTTCGTAAGTTAGTCGTCTGTTACTGCGTGTTACGGTCTTTGCAATATTTGATTTTACTACTTTACCTGCAGGAGTCATTTCAAAAATGCAAGAGTAGGTGAGTTTATCTTCGTCAGGGCGTAAAGAACAGATGCCGTTAGATAAATGTTCCGGCAGCATAGGTATTACTCTATCCACAAGGTATATTGACGTAGCGCGAGCTTCTGCTTCCTTGTCAAGGATAGATCCCGGAGTTACATAGTGAGTAACGTCAGCGATATGTACGCCTACTTCATAATTTCCATTATCAAGTTTTCTGAATGAGAGAGCATCATCAAAGTCTTTTGCATCTTTCGGGTCAATAGTGAATGTGAGAACGTTTCTCATATCAAGACGTGATGCAACAACTTCCGGGGTTATGCCTGCTTCGATTTTCAATGCGGCATTATTGACATTTTCAGGATATTTGTAAGGTAAACCGAATTCTGCCAGAATAGCGTGCATTTCGGCATTATTTTCACCGGTTTTACCTAAAATGTCAATAATTTCACCTATAGGGTTTTTGCTGTCTTCGCTCCACTGTGTGATTTTAGCAACTGCTTTATCACCGTTTTCTCCACCTTTGATTTTCTGTTTGGGAATGATGATATCAGTGGCTAAATATTTAGAATCAGTGAGGAGGATAGCATAGTTTTTAGTTACTTTCAGAGTACCAATAAATACTTGTTCCTTCTTTTCAATGATTTCAATTACTTCCGCTTCAGGTTCAGCGCCCTTACGGTGTGCGGCTATGTTGACTTTTACGCGGTCGCCATTGAGGGCGTGCATGGAATTTCTTTCAGCGACGAATATGGCTTCACTGTCATCGTCAATCAGGACACTGTTCTTGCCGTTACCTCGTCTGATAAAAGTACCTTCTGCAATAGTTCCGCGCTGAGGATTTTTGTATTTACCGGGTGCAATTTCAATAATTTCGCCATCAAAAGCCATTTCTGCAAGTTTTATTGCTACATTTCGTTGCATAGAAGGTGTAGTAGCATCTATAGCAGAAGATACCTGACGATAATTGAATGTAGCATTTTTGAGCGTGGAAATATACGCTTTTATTTGTTGCTTGATTTCTGTTGTCTTACTTTTCATAATCCTAATATATTTAGAATGTGTGAATAACGTGAAAGTCAAACGCCTTGCGGAGTTTGACTTTTGATTGTTGCGAATGTATTAAGCGTCTATATTAGCATAGTTCGCATGTTCTTCAATAAATTCACGTCGAGGACCAACGTCTTCGCCCATAAGCATTGAGAATATACGGTCAGCTTCCGCCGCGTCATTGATGTTTACTTGCTTTAGAAGTCGATGCTCCGGTGACATGGTAGTGTCACGTAATTCTTCAGCACTCATTTCACCAAGACCTTTGTAGCGTTGAACTGTAGTGTTTGTTCCGTTTTTTTCAATGAAGGCTTGGACTTGCTGGTCGGTCCAACAATACTCTTCTGTTTTGCCTCGTTTGCATTTGTATAATGGCGGAGTGGCAATGTAGAGGTATCCTTGTTCTATAATAGGACGCATACGGCGGAAGAAGAATGTCATAAGTAGAGTAGCGATGTGGCTGCCATCAACATCAGCATCGGTCATAATTATAATCTTATGGTATGCCAATTTAGACAAGTTCGCTTCTTTAGGGTCTTCTTCAGTACCGATAGTCACGCGCAAAGCACGGAACATATTGGTGATTTCTTCGTTATCGAAGATTTTGTGATCCATAGCTTTCTCAACGTTCAAGATTTTACCTCTCAAAGGTAAGATGGCTTGGAAACTACGGTCACGCCCTTGTTTTGCAGTACCACCTGCAGAGTCACCCTCGACTATGAATAATTCGCAATCTTCAGCAGTTCGAGAAGAGCAGTCGGCGAGCTTGCCCGGTAATCCGCCACCGCATAAAGGTGATTTGCGCTGCACATTTTGGCGTGCTTTGTAAGCTGCATGTCGAGCTTGTGCGGCAAGAATTACTTTTTCAACGATTAGTTTTGCTTGGCGCGGGTTCTCTTCAAGGTAAGTGCTGAGTGCTTCGCTGACGGCTGTCTGAACAGCTCCTGCAACTTCACTGTTTCCGAGTTTAGTCTTTGTCTGACCTTCGAACTGCGGTTCCATTACTTTTACGGATATGACTGCAGTCAAGCCTTCACGGAAGTCGTCACCGGTGATTTCAACTTTTGCTTTTTCAAGCATTTTGTTATCCTCGGCGTATTTTTTCAGAGTAGAAGTAAGACCGCGACGGAAACCTGTGAGGTGTGTACCACCTTCAATAGTGTTGATGTTGTTTACGAATGAGTAAACATTTTCGTTGTAGGTGTTATTGTAAGTAAGCGCAACTTCAACCGGGACTCCTTGGCTTTCCTTGTTAAGGTGAATTACATCGTCAATCAGAGATTCTTTGTTTGAGTCAATGTATTGAACAAATTCGCGAAGACCTGTTTCGGAATAATATGTTTCTTTGTGTGGATTACCGTTTTCATTAACGTTACGCATATCAGTTAATGTCAGAGTTATTCCGGCATTAAGGTATGCAAGGTCACGCAGTCTGTTTGACAGTGTATTATAGTCGTAAACTTTGACTGTGAAAATTGAGTCGTCCGGTAAGAAGGTGATGCAAGTTCCGGTGTGATTGCTTTCCCCGATAACTTTCAGCTCGGTAGTAGGTTTTCCGTAAGCGTATTCTTGAACGTATGCTTTTCCGTTTCTGTGAACTTCGGCTCTCAAATATTTGGACAAAGCATTTACGCAAGATACACCCACACCGTGCAAACCGCCTGAAACCTTGTAAGTTCCTTTATCGAATTTACCTCCGGCGTGAAGAACGGTAAGAACTACTTCAAGTGCGCTTTTATGCTCCTTTTCGTGCATATCCACAGGGATACCGCGACCATCGTCAATAACAGTGATACTGTTGTCTTGGTTTATAGTGACATCTATTTTTTTAGCGAAACCTGCGAGAGCTTCGTCAATAGAGTTATCCACAACTTCATACACAAGGTGGTGAAGACCTTTTTCACTAATATCACCTATGTACATTGCAGGACGTTTACGTACCGCCTCCAAGCCCTCAAGGACTTGGATATTACTGGCGCTGTATTCCTCGTTTTCTTGTGCCATTTTATATCTGTTTTGTAATTATTTTCTGTTGTTTTAAGACTACAAAGATAAGAAATATTTTGTTTATTAACAAATAGGTCTTTTAAAAATCTTTTTATGCAATATTCATGCGATTTGCGTAGTGAATAATGTTCGCTGTTTTAATACTATTTAACAAATTTATCCCAAGTTTTAGTAATTTAATATTTACTTTTGTACAGAAAAGTAGGCACATACGTGTAAATGTGACCACGTAAAAGTGATAATATGAAACATTTATGGTGTCTATTCGTAATGAATTAATACTAAATTTCTAATACAGTAAATATTTTTTCTAAAATGACAGAAAAGAAAGAAAAATTGTTTGACCAATTTCCACCCGTTTCTTACGAGGAATGGCGTGCTAAGGTAGATGCTGACTTAAAAGGTGTCCCTTTTGAAAAAAAATTGGTTTGGCGAACTAATGAAGGCTTCAATGTACAGCCTATGTATCGCATTGAAGATATTGAAGGTCTTAAGACGACCGATTCGCTTCCGGGTGAATATCCTTACGTACGTGGTACTCGTACTGACAATAATTGGCTGACTCGCCAGGAGATTATTGCCAAGGATCCTGTAGAAGCAAATAAAGTTGCACTTGATGTTCTTACAAAAGGTGTAAACTCTCTCGGTTTTACTGTTGAAGAACCTTCGCTTGAAGTAATAGAAACTCTTCTTAAAGGAATAAACCTTGCCGAAGTGGAAATCAACCTTAATACTTGCCCCAAAAAGGCGGTTGCTTTGGCAAAAGCCCTTGTAGAATACATTAAAAAAGAAAAGGCCGAAGAAACTTTCCGCGGTTCTATTGACTTTAATCCGATACGTCCTACGTTGCGTTACGGTCAAGAACTTTCTACTGATATCGTAGAGCAAGCAAAAGAAATTCTTGATATTGTAAAAGATGTTAAAAGTATTCAAGTACTTGCAGTTGGTAGCGTAATGCTGAATACTTCAGGTGCTTATATTTATCAAGAGCTCGGTTATGCTCTCGCTTGGGGTGCTGAATGGCTTACTCTATTGACTGATGCCGGACTTAAAGTAGATGATATAGCAAAACGCATAAAGTTCAATATGGGTATTTCTCCTAATTACTTTATGGAAATAGCAAAATTCCGTGCAGCTCGTATGCTATGGGCACAAATCGTAGAGCAATACAAACCTGAATGTAAGTGTGCTTGTAAGATGATGGTTCATGCTGCAACATCAAAATTCAATCAATCAATTTTCGATGCCCATGTGAACCTTCTTCGTTCACAGACCGAGACAATGTCTGCGGCACTTGCAGGTGTTGATTCAATCACTGTAGTACCTTTTGATACTCCATACAAGACTCCTGACGCATTCTCTGAAAGAATCGCACGTAACCAGCAATTCCTTCTCAAGGAAGAATCTCACCTCGATAAGGTAGTTGACCCTGCAGGTGGTTCTTACTATGTAGAAACTCTTACTGTATCTCTTGCTCAAGAAGGATGGAAACTATTCCTTGATGTTGAGGATAAAGGCGGATTCTTTAAACTTGCAGGCGAAGGTGTTATCCAAGCAGCAGTTAATGAGTCAAATAAAAAACGCCATGCAGATATGGCTCGTCGTAAAGAAATACTTCTTGGTACTAACCAGTTCCCAAACTTCACTGAAATGGCTGCTCAAAAGATCGAAAAAACAGAATCTTGCGGTTGTGGCTGTGAAAAGACTGAAAAAGCGCTCTGCAACGATCGTCAGGCAAGCGATTTTGAAGCATTACGACTTGCAACAGAACATGCATCAAATCGTCCTAAAGTGTTTATGCTCACAATCGGCAACTTGGCAATGAGACTTGCACGTGCTCAATTTTCAAGTAACTTCTTCGGCTGCGCAGGCTATGAAATTATCGACAATATCGGTTTTGACACAGTACAAGCAGGTATTGATGCAGCAATGGAAAAGAACGCCGACTTAGTTGTCCTCTGCTCATCAGATGATGAATATGCAACATTTGCTCCTGAAGCATTTGAACTTCTTGCCGGTCGTGCAGAATTTGTAGTGGCAGGAGCACCGGCATGTATGGAAGAATTGCAATCAAAGGGAATTACAAACTTTATCCATATACGCAGCAATGTGCTTGAAACCCTTCAGGCATTTAACGCCAAACTTTTAAAATAATATCGAATCATGAAACCGAATTTTAAGAACATTGATATTACTGCCGATGCTTTTAATACAGCAAAAGCAACAGTGCCGGCAGGGGAAGAATGGCTTACACCTGAACTTATCCCTGTAAAGCCTATATATACAAAGGAAGACCTTCAAGGAATGGAACACTTACACTATGTTGCAGGTATTCCTCCTTATCTCCGTGGCCCGTATAGCGGTATGTATGCTATGCGTCCTTGGACAATCCGTCAGTACGCAGGTTTCTCTACAGCAGCAGAATCAAATGCATTCTATCGTCGTAACCTTGCATCAGGTCAGAAAGGTCTTTCTGTAGCATTTGACCTTGCTACACACCGTGGATACGATGCAGACCATGAACGTGTAGTAGGTGACGTAGGTAAAGCCGGTGTATCAATTTGTACGCTTGAAGATATGAAAGTCTTGTTCGATGGTATTCCATTGAATAAGATGTCAGTCTCTATGACAATGAACGGTGCGGTACTCCCGGTTCTTGCATTCTACATCAATGCCGGTCTTGAACAAGGTGCCAAACTTGAGGAAATGGCAGGTACTATTCAGAACGATATTCTTAAGGAATTCATGGTGCGTAACACTTATATCTACCCACCTGATTTCTCAATGCGAATTATCGCAGATATCTTTGAATATACTTCACAAAATATGCCTAAGTTCAACTCTATTTCAATCTCAGGTTACCACATGCAGGAAGCAGGTGCAACTTGTGATATCGAACTTGCTTATACTCTTGCCGACGGTCTTGAATATCTTCGTGCAGGTGTAAATGCAGGAATGGATATTGACGCATTCGCACCGCGTCTTTCATTCTTCTGGGCAATCGGTATGAACTTCTTTATGGAGATTGCAAAGATGCGTGCTGCACGTATGCTTTGGGCAAAAATCGTAAAGCAGTTTAATCCAAAGAATCCTAAATCACTTGCTCTTCGTACTCACTCTCAGACTTCAGGTTGGTCACTTACAGAGCAAGACCCGTTCAACAACGTAGGTCGTACTTGTATTGAAGCAATGGGTGCTGCTCTCGGTCACACTCAGTCACTTCACACAAATGCACTTGACGAAGCAATCGCACTTCCTACAGACTTCTCAGCACGTATTGCACGTAACACTCAGATCTACATTCAGGAAGAAACTTACATTACTAAGGAAATTGACCCATGGGCAGGTTCTTATTATGTAGAGTCTCTTACTAATGAAATCGCACATCGTGCATGGGAACACATTCAGGAAATCGAAAAGCTCGGCGGTATGGCTAAGGCTATTGAAACAGGTCTTCCAAAACTCCGTATTGAAGAAGCGGCAGCTCGTACCCAAGCACGTATTGACTCTGGTCGTCAGACTATCGTAGGTATCAACAAATATCGTCTTGATCATGAAGATCCTATCGATATTCTTGAAATTGATAACACTGAGGTACGTAAAGAGCAGATTGAACGTCTTAATGAAGTTAAAGCACATCGTGATAATGAAGCTGTAAAGAAAGCTCTTGAGGCTATCACTGAATGTGTTCGTACAAAGAAAGGTAACTTACTTGATCTTGCCGTTAAGGCAGCAGGTCTCCGCGCAACACTTGGAGAAATCTCAGATGCTTGCGAAAAGGTAGTAGGTCGTTATAAAGCAGTAATTAGAACTATTTCAGGCGTGTATTCAAGCGAAACAAAACAAGACCCTGATTTCATTAAAGCACAAAAGATGTGCGAGGACTTTGTTAAGAAAGAAGGACGTCAACCTCGTATTATGATAGCTAAGATGGGTCAAGACGGTCACGACCGTGGTGCAAAAGTTGTTGCAACAGGTTATGCAGACTGTGGCTTTGACGTGGATATGGGACCATTGTTCCAAACTCCTGCAGAAGCTGCTCGTCAAGCAGTAGAAAATGACGTTCACATTCTCGGTGTCTCATCACTTGCAGCAGGTCATAAGACTCTTGTACCGCAAGTGATTGCAGAACTTAAAAAACTTGGTCGTGAAGATATCATGGTAATAGCCGGCGGTGTTATTCCGGCACAGGACTATGACTTCCTCTACAAAGCAGGTGTTGCAGCAATCTTTGGTCCGGGTACTCGTATCCCTGTATCAGCAATCAAGATGCTTGAAATCCTGATGGGTGAAGAAAAATAATGAATTAAGTGTTTTCATAATGTTGAAGGGGTGCTTTCGTGTGATGAAAGCACCCCTTTTTCGTAAGTAATAACAGAAGTATTTTTGGTAATAATTACTATATGTTTAGTCAAAAAGGAATAAAAATGCGTTGAATAAACGAAAAATTGACCTTAAATTCGTACATTTGCAAAATAAACGGTAATAAAATGTTTAAAAAAAGTGTTATACTGCATATTGTACTATTGACTTTGCTATGTCTTGTGACAGTAGATGTTGCCGCTAAAAACTTTGTAGTGGTGATAGATCCAGGTCATGGTGGAGATAAGCCCGGGGCAGTATACCCTGCAAGAAGACCTGTTGTCTTCGAAAAACAAATTAATTTTGCCGTTTCAAAGTTGCTGTATAATAAATTAAAGACTGAAAGTAATGGCATT
The DNA here is from genome assembly GCA_022768005.1 of Bacteroidales bacterium. GTDB lineage: Bacteria > Bacteroidota > Bacteroidia > Bacteroidales > Muribaculaceae > CAJUPY01. The sequence goes on from JALEMF010000067.1 coordinate 22,468, forward strand.
ACGGCTATTCTTACAAGGAATAAGGACGTAGATGTGCCATTTACAACCAGGGCAAATGTGGCAAATGATATTAATGCAAACTTGTTTATGTCCATTCATTGTAATTCCGTTAAAAATCCGACAACTTACGGTGCTTCAGTGGTGGTGATGAACGAAAAGCAAATGGCTGACCTTGACGTAAAGTACGATGAGATAACGAGAATAGAGCGTCTTGAGAATTTTGACAGGAGCCTTAAGATGTCGGAGTACGTTATTGAAGAATTATCGCAGACAGCCGGAAGAAAAATATTGCATAGCGGATTTGTTCAAGTGCCTAATCGAGATTTGGCTGTGTTGCGAATGACAATTCCACCGTCAATAATAGTGGAGCTTGATTTCATAAGTAATAAGGAGACAAGGGAATTTCTCACATCGGAGGAAGGTCAAGAGAAATTGGCTGATGCGCTATACAATAGCATTATTAAATTCCGTGATTATATTTCAAAACTTGATGGCGTGGAGTTTGGTAATGATAGTGATAAAATTGAATAATAGAAAACCATAAAGTAAAGAATAAAATATCAAATCATGAAAATAAAGAAAGAAATTACAATCAGTATCTGTGTTATTGTAGCTCTATGCCTGCTATTCTTAGGTATAGATTTTTTGAAAGGAGTAAACGTATTCAAGCCTGCTAATTATTACACGGCAACTTATACAAACGTAAACGGGCTCGCTGTTTCCGCTCCTGTAACACTAAATGGATTTAAAGTAGGATTAGTCCGCTCTATAGAATATCAGTACGATAATCCGGGGCATGTGGCAGTGGAACTTAGCCTTGATAAGGAATTGAAGTTGCCGGTAGGAAGTAAGGCTGTTATTGTATGTGATATGCTTGGTACTGCTACTGTTCAACTTGAGCTTACAGCGAATAAAGAGTTTTATCCTGTAGGTTCTGAAGTGGAATCAGAAACAGCAAGCGGCTTGATGGATTCTGTATCAAAGGACTTGATGCCAAATATCGCAGAGATTTTTCCGAAAGTGGATTCATTGCTCACGTCAATAAATAAGTTGGTGTCAGATCCGGCTGTTATAGCATCTGTGAAGCGATTAGATGCCATTACAGCGAACCTTGAGTCAACGACTAATAGTCTTAATAAGTCAGTCAAATCATTACCTGTTTTGATGTCGGGAGTTAATTCCACAGTTGATAATGTTAACAGACTTACAGGAAATCTTGCAGAGGTGTCGGAAGATTTAAAATCTTGTCCGCTTGACTCTACTCTTCAAAACATTCAGCAGACAACAGAAAATCTGAGAATGTTGACTCAAGAACTTAATAATCCTAATTCAACATTAGGACTTTTGATGAAAGACCCTGAACTGTATAATAATCTAAACAATACTGTTAAGAGCCTTGATTCATTGTTCGTAGATATTAAGAAGAGTCCGAAAAGGTATATAAACATTAAGTTGCTGTAGGATATTCACGACTTACTTTTAAAATACGCTATTTAGAATTGTTCTAAATAATAATTTTTAGGGCTAAATCTTCATAATCGTTTGTATGCGGTGATTTAGCCCCTTTTTTATCGTTAGTTAAAGTTAAAATTTAATTGTTAAAGGTAATTGTGTGAGATGTATAATTCTTTGATTATTAGAATATTATCGAGTATTGCCGGTACTAAAATATGTAATGAAAACGAAAAACGCCCTAAGTGGCTGAAATTCAGTATAGTTGTAAAATATTTTTAAAAACAAAATTTTTCACCTTTGTTTTTTCAAAAAATTATCATCAATTTTGCACTTGAAAAGTTAACGAAAATTATCACATAATGACAAGTAACCACATACAAATGTGGGAGGAGTGTCTTCGCATCATAAAAGATAACCTATCCCCCGAGCAGTTCAAATCTTGGTTTGAGCCGGTGACTTCTATGGGCTTCAGCGAAGGCAACTTGCGACTTCAGGTACCATCTTCTTATTTTGCAGAACATATAGAGGAGAAGTACCGTGATTTACTTGGAAAAGTTATTCACCGTGTTTATGGTCCTAATACTAAGTTGTACTATTGCTACAACCAAGTTAATAATGAGCCGACAACTAATGTTGTAGTACGCAGTGAAAATCCATCAGGTGCTATTAAACCAAACCTCCCTCCGGCAAATCCTGCAGTAACTGCAGTACAATCTAATTTTGATTCCCAACTTAATCCTCGATATAATTTTGAGAATTATTGCGGAAGTATGTCTAATAAGGTCGCATTATCTATTGGTGAAGCCATAGGTAATGATCCCAAGTGTAAGACATTCAATCCGCTTTTTATCATCGGGCCTTCTGGTGTGGGTAAGACTCACCTGATGCATGCTATTGGCATAAGACTCAAGGAAAATAATCCGGATTTAAGAGTATTGTACGTTACAGCTCGTCTATTTGAGAGTCAGTTCACAACAGCAGCACATAATGGAGATATTAATAACTTTATTAACTTCTACCAGAGCATTGACTGCTTGATTATTGATGATATTCAGGACTTAATAGGTAAGGAACGTACGCAGAATACATTCTTCCACATATTTAATCATTTGCAGCTTAACGGAAAGCAGATAATCATTTCAAGCGATTGTCCTCAGTCACAGATGAAGGGAATGTCTGAAAGAATGCTTACCAGATTCAAGTGGGGAATGACTGTAAAACTTGAACGTCCTGACTTTGAGTTACGTAAAGAAGTGCTTACGATGAAAGCACAGAATGACGGTCTTTCAATTAATGAGGAAGTTCTTGACTATATTGCCTCCAATGTAACGGATAGCATACGTGAACTTGAAGGCGTGATGGTGTCACTCGTTGCTCATGCCACGATATTGAATGTGGATATTACGATAGACTTGGCGAGAAGTGTAATTCAGAATTCATTTAAGATGACTCAAAAACAAGTGAATTTTGAAATGATAACTCAGGAAGTCAGCAATTATTACGGTATTGATGCTGATGATATTTACACCAAGTCTCGCAAGAGAGAAATCTCTGATGCAAGACAAATGGTGATGTATCTTGCTAAGAAACACGCTAAGATGCCACTGACAGCTATAGGCACCAGATTGTCAAGAACTCATGCCACAGTTCTCTATGCTTGCAAAAATATTGAAGACAGATTGCCACACGAAAAGCAGTTGAAAGACGATGTTACCAAGATAGAAAGCAAAATTTTCGCATAAAGTATTTATAAATAGGAAAAATTCCGAACAAAAGTTCGGAATTTTTTTTGTGTTTATCCCAAAATATGTATTCTTACATTGTCTGTGATTTGATAAAATTTATTAACTTTGTGAGATAAACTCTCACAACAAATAAATACTGACGAATTATGTCTTTTTTTAACTCTGTAAAGCGACTTTTTGGATTTGGCGATGATGATTTTGATGAAGAATTTGGAGAAGACGCCACAGTCATTCCAAGAAAAGGAACTGCAAGTGAAGATACTCCGGTCATCAAGCCTAATGTAGAGATTCCTCAAGAGGAAGTGACTGCTAAAAATGATGTTCAAATTCCGTTTGATGCAATTTTTGACCATGTGATAGAAGTGTTCAATAAGTCACTTCCTACATTCTTGTCATCATCTGTAGATCCCGCTGCTCAGAGAAAATATCTGTATGATACTCTTGACGAGTCAGTTAAAGACTATGTCTCACAATTATCCAAGCAAATCGCTGAAGATACTCGCAAAAATTGGAAAACCGACAGGGATAAGATTCTTCAGCAGGTTTCTGAACTGCAAGAAAAAGAGAAAAAAAGTGAAGATCGTATTTCTGAAGTTAAGAATCTGCAACTCAGTGCGGAAAGACAAAAACGTGCTTTCGCTGAAAAAGTCCACGATTTGGAAAATCAAATTTCGAAACTTGAGGCTGATCGAGAGCAACTCCAACTTGAAAATAGAAGTCTTATAAATAAGATTAAAGTTTGCAGCGTACAAGAAAACGATATTGAAGCCCTTAATGCTGAAATCGCAAACTTGAAGGTACAACTTGAACAAGCCAATGCTCAAACGATACCCGATGAGAGTAATGAAAGTTACGCTGACGAAATAAGTGCCTTAAAGCACAGAGTAGAGGAGATAGAGTCAGAAAACAGTGTTTTGAAAACCGAACTTCTTGCTGTCAAAAATGAAAATAGAGAGATTAAGGAAAATAGTAAGCGTGTAAGTGATGAAAAATCTACTTTACAAGCTAAAAATGAAGAACTTAGAGAGGCTCGAGACCTGATTGGTGATGAGAGAAATGTTTTACAGGTTGAAAATGCAAAACTTAAGTCCGATAATGAAACAGTGATTGCTGAAAATAATAGTTTGAAGGAGGATATTTCTTCATTAACATTGAAAATTCAGCAATATGAAACGAAAACCGGAATGGCAGACCAAATGGTTACTGACTTCAATCAGATTGCCGCTAATGCCAAGAAAGAACTTGAGTTCAAAAAGAAAGAATGTCTTGAACTTCAAGAGCGTATTAATGGTTTTATTATTGATTCAAAATCGCAAAGTGACCATCTTGAAAAAGCAGAAAGCACTATTGCTGACTTGGAGAGTAAACTTTCTCTTTCTAATGAACAACTTCAGGCTACTCAAAATGAACTTGCCGAGGCTCATGAAAATTTGTCTGTATTAGATGAAATCCAACAGATGGTGGAACAATTCGAAAGTGTCAAGGAAAAGAAAGATGCTAAAATTGCAGAATTATCTTCTCAAAAGGGTTCACTTGAACAGGAAATTACTTCTCTCAAGAAAACTATAGAACAGAATCTTATTGCCCATGCACAATCCGAAGCGGAATTAAGGCAGGAAATAGCTGAATTAAAGAGCAAACCGCAAGTGGAGGTTGTGCATGAAGATGTTATTAAGGACGAAGATGTGATAGTTTCGGATACTTTCCATTCCGAGGATTCTGATATGCCTAAGATTTCCGCTATAGATGAGACTCTTGACAATACTGATTGGTTGTCACCTTGTCCTACGGAGGAAGAACTTAAAAAGAGTGAAGCCGCCGGTGCCGACAAACCTCAACTATTAAATACTACCACGACAAAAAGAGTTGTCCATAACGATGAAGGTCAATTAAGTATTGATTGGTAGTGAACTTTTTTCTTATTTTTTGACTTATAATAACAGGAGGCACAGTATTGTTTTTTTACAACGCTGTGTTCCGTCTTTTTAATAATTTTAGATATGAGAATTTCAAAAGCGATACTATTAACAACGATTTCATCTTTTGCGGTTTCCGCCTTTGCTGCAACACCGAGAGATAAATTTCTTATTGACAATATTGCATCGTACGTGTTTCCGCAGAATGTCACTAATGTGCCTTGCGAATATACATATATGCCTGATGGTCAATCGTATTTACAACTTAGTGAAGATGGCAAAGCCATAAACAAGTACGAGACAGCGACCGGCAAATTTCTATCCACAGTTCTTGATGTGACTCATACGAGAGAAACAACGATACCTAACATATCCGGTTTTATCCTAAGTGATGATGCGTCACGTATTCTTGTTTATCGTAATGCAGAATACATTTATCGCAGGTCTTTTACTGCTGAGTACTATGTGTTTGAAGTAAAGAGAAATATTTTATTGCCGCTTTCAACAGAACACCGTCGTCAACAAATGCCGATTTTCTCACATGACGGCTTAATGGTGGCTTTTGTTGCTGATAATAATATCTATCTTAAAAAATTAATCTACAACACTGAGGTTGCAGTTACCACTGACGGTTCTAAAAATAATATTATTAATGGAGTTCCGGATTGGGTGTATGAAGAGGAATTTGCGACAGTGTGTTCTATGTCGTGGTCGCCTGATAATACTACTTTGGCTTACCTTAAATACGATGAAAGCAATGTACGTACATATACACTTCCGGTGTATTCAAGTTACTGCAGACCAGTTGAAAAGAATAAGTTGTATCCGGGTGCTTTGACGTATAAATATCCTGTAGCCGGAGAACAAAATTCGGTGGTGACTCTCCATAGTTATGATATTGATACGAGAAAAAACAAGACTGTTAAAATTGAAGATTCAAGTCTTGAATATATTCCGCGAATACAATATGCACCAAACAGTGATAAACTGATTGTCTCAACACTGAATCGAGATCAAAACAAACTTACGATTTATAGCGTAAATCCTAAATCTACGGTGGTTAAAACTTTACTTATTGAGGAAGATGCTGCATGGATTAATGAAAATACATATACGGATATTCACTACGAGTCAGATGGATTTGTGATTTCATCACCTCGTTCCGGTTACTATCATCTGTACAAGTATTCGTACGCAGGTGCGCTTATGGGGCAACTAACATCGGGTAAATACAATGTTACGGATTATTATGGAGCTGATAAGTTTGGTAATATATATTTTCAATCAACGTGTAGCGGTGCTATAAACAGAGTGTTGAACAAGCTTGATAGAAAGACAGGGAAAGTACTTAATCTAAGTGTAGAGAACGGGACATCGTTTGCGGTGTTTAATCCTACGATGGATTACTACGTGATGTGTTCAAGTGATATTAACACTCCTCCTGTGTATTCTATGTATTCAACGTTGAAGAATAAATCAATAAGAACACTCGAGGAAAACACTTCTATAGCTGCTAAGTACAGGGGTGTGCCACAGAAAGAGTTTATCACAATTAACTGTGGAGGCGAGACTCTTAATGCTTACATCATTAAGCCTGCGGATTTTTCGGCTAATAAGAAATATCCTGTGATTATGCATCAGTATAGTGGTCCTTCTTCACAACAGGTCTTGAATAAATGGGGCATAGATTGGCAGCAGTATGCTGCCGAAAAGGGGTATATAGTATTTTGTGTTGACGGTCATGGCACAGGCGGACGTGAACGAGATTTTGAGACGAGCGTATATAAGAACCTGGGACAACTTGAATCAGCCGACCAGGTAGCAGCGTCAAAGTACTTGGCAACTTTACCGTACGTTGATGAAAATAGAATCGGTATAACCGGTTGGAGTTACGGCGGCTATGAAACACTGATGGCAATTTCCACTCCGGGAAATATCTTCAAAGCAGCGGTGGCAATAGCTCCGGTTACCGATTGGAGA